>NZ_JBHTLD010000108.1:0-16572 GCF_042678745.1 Pontibacter rugosus
ATAGTTAACTTGACTGAACAGTAGCTGCTGCTGCTGTATTCTATTCTTTCTCACTATAAAACAATCTAACATGTTCAAAAAAATTACTACCCGTGTCATGTACCCTGCACTGGCACTTGCTTTACTAACCAACTGTACACCTGATGAAGAGCAAACCTCACCCGCTATTTCAGGTACTGAAGCTATTAGTGCCATCCAAGACGGTACTGTTGAAAAAAATGTAAGATTTAAGTCTGGACATTACATTATTGTTTCATCATCAGATGGGCTTCCTGCTGATTTAAAACAGCAGCTGAAATCAATGAAAGGTGATGTTACAGGTCTGATGGAAGAAGTAGGTATAGCCACTGTTACCTCCACTGATCCTAACTTTGCTGCGAAAGCAGGCAAAATAAAAGGTGTTAGCTCTGTTATAAGAGACCTTGAGGTGCAATGGTATAACCCATCAGATGAGAAAATAATTGAATTTGATGCAGAAGCCATGTACGGCAACCCTCCTTTCAGCGGAGACAACGACCGTTATTTTGACCTGCAGTGGGGCCATGACGCTATCAATGCTCCGGAAGCTTGGAATGCAGGTGCACGTGGCAAAGGTGTTCGAGTAGCCGTACTAGACAGCGGTTTTGACATTGACCATCCAGATCTGGCTCCAAATATTGATTTAGCTGCCAGTGCAAACTTTGTACCCGGCGAACAGTTGGCTTATGCCCTTCCAGGTGTAGGAAGCCATGGTACACATACTGCTGGTACTATTGCAGCTGCTGACAATGGTATTGGTATAATTGGTGTGGCACCGGAAGCTCAATTGATTCTAGTTAAAGTATTGCGTGATTCTGGTTCAGGTTCCTTCTCATGGATGCTGAGCGGCATTATGCATGCTGTAAACCAAGGCGCTGATGTGATCAACATGAGCTTGGGTGCGGCACTTCCACGCAATGGTAAATTTCTGGATGATAACGGCACGCCAGATGATCCTTCTGATGACTTTGTAGTAAATGACACCAAAGCCACACAGGAACTTATCAACGCCATTACTAAAGTTACAAACTACGCTACAAAGCAAGGTGTAACTGTAATTGCTTCGGCTGGTAACGATGCGAACAACGGCAACAAAGACAAATCGTTGGCGCACATTCCGTCAGGCGCACCAAGCGTTATCTCTATTTCAGCTACTGCACCACAAGGCTGGGCCTTAAGCCCATTAACTGCTAACCTGGATTTTATGGCATCATACTCTAACTATGGTACATCAGATGTAGACTTTGCAGCTCCAGGTGGAGATTACCAGTACCCTGGTAGCGAAATAGCTACTATTGCAGGTGTAACGCAATACGTATACATATTTGACTATGTGTTCAGCTCAGGTAGTAACCTAACCCCAGGCAGAGCCTCTTACTACTGGTCTGTTGGCACAAGCATGGCCGGCCCGCATGCAGCGGGTGTTGCAGCACTTATCATTGGTCAAAATGGAGGCCAGATGGACCCTGCAAAGGTAAAAGCCGTTATGCGTGCTTCAGCTGATGACTTAGGCAAGCCAGGTCGTGATCCTTTCTATGGTTATGGTCGTGTGAATGCTTTCAGAGCTATCACTGCGCTTTAGTAGTAAGCAAGCTTTTTTATACTTACACAAGCCTTCTCAGTTTATACTGAGAAGGCTTGTGTTTTTTTATGCCCGCTATACTTACCTCCCTCTCCTGTACAAGTCTTAGCTATACTTTAACAGCAGCAGGTTGGGTTTAAAGCATCATTAAAACTTAAGTATAAAGTCAGTCAGGTTATCGCTGCGGTCCAGGCCGAGGCGCTTACGCAGGCGGTAGCGGCTTATCTCTACCCCACGCACAGATATGCTAAGCAGCTGCGCTATTTCTTTGGTGGTTAAGTTAAGCCTTAAATAAGTACTCAGCTTGATTTCCTGCGGTGTCATGTCCGGGTACCTTTCCTGCAAGCGGTTGGTGAAGTCGCCGTGCACATGGTTGAAATGCAGCTCAAACTGGTTCCAGTCGGCATCGCTGGTAATATTCTGCTCTATGTTTTTGATGATCTTCCTGAGCTCATCGCTGTGCTTGTTCAGTTCTCCCTCCTTCAGCATACCCTGCAGCTCCAGCTTCACGTTATTTAGCACCTCGTTTTTATTGATCAAATGGATGGTGGACGACGTTAGCTCCCGGTTCATGTGGTCTATCTCAGACTGTTGCTTCTCGTTACGGAGCCTGTTTATTTCCTGCTCGCTCAACTCTGTCGCCAAACGGGCCTCTGTTTCTTTTTGGTTTAGCTTGCGCTCCTGGGCAAGTATAATCTGGTTCTTTTCGCGCTTAAACCGTTTATCAACCTGATAGAAGAAAGTGCCCAGCATAAAGAACCCAGCCATGATATAAGCTGCAAAAGCCCAGCGGCTTCTGTAAAAGGGAGGTTCTACCACAAAGTTGAAACCCTTGGCCTCGCTTACTGTTCCGTATATATTTCGGGCCCTCACATGAAAGGTATACTTTCCCTCAGATAAATTAGTATATTCCTTTTCCGTCTTCTCTGTCCACTCCGACCAGTTTTTGTCAAAGTTCTCCAGGTAATACTGGTACTGCGTTTTCTCAGGGCTTTCGAAAAAAGAAGATGAGTATATAAAGCGAAGGGAGTTGAGTTTATAAGGCAGCGTGAGGTTTGCGGTTTCAGCAATCTTATGCTCAGCCAGCAGCAAAGAGTCAGACTCCTGCGATGTGTTTATTACTTTGGTAAGGTGCGTCCGGAAGCCGGACATAGCCTTGCCCTTCGCGGCATTATAGTGTATAAACCCATCCTTAGCACCAAAGAGAATGTTGTTCAGGTCCAGTACCCGAATGTACTGCAGGTCGTCGTTTAGCCTGGAACGGATGTTATTGAACAACCTGTCGTCCATCAGGGGCTTTCCGAACTTATCAAAGCTGATTTTGCCTACACGCTCATCAGAAATAAAGTAAATACTGCCCTGAATATCTTCTTCCATATCGATGATATGTTCATACTCGTGGAAGTAAGATGACAGCTCCTCGTCTTTCCTGAAATTGTCAGAAGCCTGATGATACCGATAAACACCATAGCGAGCAGGAAAAATAAGTTCGTTTCGTATGTGTTCAAGGCCTACTAACTGATCTGCGGGCAAGCCATTTTTACTGTTGTAGAAGTTTATAGATACCAGCTTTGAGAACGCCTGATCAAAGTTGATTTTAAAGACACCTTTATAGCCATGCGCAATCCATAAGGTACCGTTGCTATCGAAACTCAGCACCCTGGAGGATTCCTGAAACCCACGGTACTTCTTCACTAACTGTAGCTGCCCATCCACCTCCTGCAGCAAGCTAATACCATCATAAGAGCCAAGTATAAAGTAGCCCGGTTTAGAGGGAATCTCGACAAAATCCCAGGCACCCTGGCCAGAGAATATTTTGCTGGCTCGGTTATCTGCTACTGTGTAGGGGCCGTTATGATGCCCGACTAACAGCCTTTTCTTATTTGCCCTGAGCTGGTATACTTGCCCCGTACTGTTTGGCACCAAAGAGAAGCTGTGGCTGGCACTATTCATCTGGGAGGCAAACAGGCCGCTGTTCGTCCCTAAGTATAGCTGGTTGTTAGAGACTAGCGCCGCATAGCCTGCACCAGATACTCCTTTGGTGCCATCAATGCGGCTAAATGGTGAACTTAGCTCGACCAGCGAAATACCATTATTAAGTCCTAGCCATAGGTTTTCGTGCTCATCCTGGTACAAGGTATGGATAGTATTATCAAACAGGCCCTCGCGCCGAGAAAGGTGTAGGAGCAGCTTGCCTTGCTTGTTCATCAGGTATAGCCCATTATCCTGTGTTCCGATGGCAAAGGTACCATCTTTCAGCATCACTGCCTGATTTATAACAAGCTGCTCCAGCTCGCTTCCTTTTTCTACCTGAAAAGGCTGCACCTCCTGTCCATCATACAGGTAGATACCGTCTTGAGCCGTAAACACCAGAATCAGGTTGCGGTCAAAAGGTAAAACCGACGCTATGCGTGTCTGTGCAAACACCTCTCCCCCGGGCAACAGCCGCAATTTGTTATTTTCCAGCACACATAAGCCTACATTCCACTCCTGGGTATAAATGCTTTCGTGCAGTTTAAACGATAGCTCAAGCGGGTTGTCAGGCACAATCACCTCTACACCTTTACCAGGGGTATAGCAGTATATATTTTTGAAAGTGAGAAAGTAGATTTTCCCTTTTAACTCCACGATGCGCCATACTTCATCAAAGTTTTGGTGCAGAGCCGGAATTTTGTTTTTCAGAGAAAAGTACTGCAGGTTCCCTCTTGCATCTGGCTTAAAAAAACCAAAGTCTGCCTGGCTCCCCACGTAGATCGTATTCTCATCACTGGCATATACTGAACGCACCTTTGTACCATTGGGCATTGGGTACTGGTTCCAGACGGCACCATCAAACTCCAGCAGTCCAAAGTTATTCGCAACGTAAATAACTTCGCGTTTGTCCTGTATGATTCCCCAGCTTTGAATGCCTCCTTTAAAGTCTTCGGTGCTGTAGTTTTTAACAAATGGATTACCGAAAAAAGCAGGCTGCCCCTGAGCAGAGTTTAAGAACGCAGCACAAAGCAGAAGCAGCAGAATGCATAGTCTTGGGTAAAGCTTATCCATACGCCTGTTTGATGTTTAGATAAAGCTACAAATTTTGAGCTTGATGTAGTAAAAAAAATATAGGAAAAACATAAGTCACAACTTCAAAACCTCTTATATAAGCAGATAAAGGCACTTTTGCGCTTTTTGATGTAGTCATGATGTATTGTAAAAACACCCTTTGATGTAGTCGTGATGTATAGGTTTTGTTGCCTTTGTGAGCGGAAAAGGGGTACTTCATCCCATGGCAATTAAGTAACTAATCACTCACATGTAAACTTATGAAAAAACTCTTACTCATTTTGCTACTCCACCTTACCGGACTAGCGTATGCACAGAACACCATAACGGGGCGGGTGACCACCGCAAAAGAAGGCATTCCGCTTCCTGGTGTAAGTGTGGTGGCAAAAGGTAGCTCCGTCGGCACCACCACAGATGCGGAAGGTGCTTACTCACTTAATGCTCCAGCATCAGCCACTACGCTTAGCTTTTCCTTTATCGGTTTTGTTACACAAGAGGTACCTATTGGTAATAAGGCTACTATAAATGTGCAACTGGCAGAAGATGCGCAGGCGCTGGAAGAGGTGGTAGTGGTTGGCTATGGCACCCAGCTCAGAAGAGAGGTCACCACGGCCATCTCCTCCGTTAAGCCAGAGGAGATAACCCAGACACCCGTTCAGCGTGTAGAGCAGGCATTGCAGGGTAGAGTGGCAGGTGTGCAGGTGGCTAATATCTCAGGCCAGCCAGGCGACGCTCCTACCGTGCGAATCCGTGGCATCGGCACTAATGGGAATGCCTCTCCTCTCTATATAGTAGACGGTTTTCCGGTTGGAGGGATTGACTATCTCAACCCTGCTGACATTGAGTCGATGGAGGTGCTTAAAGACGCCGCCTCTACTGCTATTTACGGTGCCAGAGGTGCCAATGGTGTGGTACTTATCACTACAAGAAGTGGTTCAAGAGATGGTAAGATGCATATCTCTTATGATGGCTACATTGGTTTCCAGAACCCATGGAAACAAATGGATCTTCTAAACGCGCGTGAATATGCTACACTTATGAATGAAGGTGCAGCCAACGCCGGAAGCTCGATTCCATACCCGGATGTAAACCAGTTCGGCGAAGGCACTGACTGGCAGGAAGCCCTCTTTGAAAAGGATGCACCTATTATGAACCACCAGATATCTGTGAACGGTGGTAGCGAAAAAAATGCCTATGCCGCATCATTCTCTATTTTTGATCAAAATGGTATTGTAGGCGGAGACAAGTCTAACTTCAAAAGATATACCGCTCGTGTGAATACTGACAATCAGGTGAAAGACTTCCTGAAAGTCGGAACAAACCTTGCCTACTCACACATCGACCGGAGAGCCATTGATCCAAACCAGGAATTTGGCGGACTTTTGAGCAACGCCATTAACCTGGACCCGCTTACTCCTGTTATTGTAACAGATCCAGCACTGCTGGCAAAGTCTCCTTACAACAACCCCAATGTAGTAAGAGACGCAAACGGAAACCCATACGGCATTTCACAATATGTAGCACAGGAGATTGTAAATCCGCTTGCACGACTTGCTGTACTTAACGGCAGAACACGAGTAGACAAACTTGTTGGGAATATATATGGTGAAGTAGAAATTCTTGAAGGGCTTACTTTTCGATCTACGTTTGGTTTGGATTTAGCCTTTGTGACAGCAAATAACTTTAATCCGGTTTTCTATCTAAATAGATCTACTGCCAATACCAACTCACTTGTTTCTAAGGGTGTTGACAGGTACTACAACTGGCAAACAGAGAATTACTTTACGTATAATAAAACTTTCGGAGACCATGACCTTGGCTTAACAGCCGGTACATCTGCCCTTAAGTTTAATTTTGAAAGCCTCTATGCATCAAATACAGGTTTGGTATCAAACGATCCAAACTATGCTTATCTAAATACAGCTGTGGACAGAGGTTCGGCAATAGCAACCGGAGGTTTTAACGAAAGAGCATTGTTCTCCTTGTTTGGGCGAGTTAATTATGGCTACAAAGGCAAGTACCTTTTTGCTGCTACTATCAGGAGAGATGGTTCTTCTCGTTTCGGGGAGAATAATCCTTACGCCACCTTTCCCTCTGTTTCAGCAGGCTGGGTTATTTCAGACGAGGACTTCTTCCCAGAATCAAACTTTATCAGCTTTGCCAAATTACGCGCTTCTTGGGGGCAGAATGGTAACGAGGAAATTGGTGGCGCTTATCCGTGGGCATCAACTATTGGTGTAGGCAGAGGTTATAGCTTCTACAGCCCTTCAGGAGTTGGTTACCTTAGTGGTGCAGCACCAGAATATATTGCTAACCCAAACCTGAAATGGGAAGCTTCAGAACAGACTGATATTGGTTTGGATATGGCACTATTCAACAATAACCTTCAAATCACTGCTGATTATTATATCAAAAGAACAAAAGGGCTGTTGCTATATGCACCTATTCCGGCAACGGCAGGCAACAACCTGCCTTTAGTGAATGGCGGAGAAGTTGAAAACAAAGGCTTTGAGCTAGCGCTAAACTATAGCAACGAGATCAATGATTTCTCATATGGCATCGGGCTGAATGGCAGCCTCAACAAAAACAAATTCGTTAGTATAGATAATGCGGAGGGTGTTTTACAAGGTGCCTCTATTTCAACGTATGGAGCTGTATCACGAAGCGAAGTAGGCCAACCGATTGCTTACTTCTGGGGCTACAAAACAGATGGAATTTTCCAAAATTCTGCTGAAGTAGCGGCTCATAAGACAGGGCAAGAAGTTCTACAACCAGCAGCTCTGCCAGGCGATGTACGCTTTGTTGACACCAACAACGATGGCGTGATCAACGACCAGGACCGCACTAAAATTGGCAATCCGACACCTAAAGCGGTAATAGGCTTCACGCTTGACCTGGGCTATAAAAACTTTGATATAAATGCTTTTGTAAACGGTGCTTTTGGCCATCAGATTTTTAACGGCACCCGCCGCCACGACCTTTCCACCTCTAACATGCAGTCTAAATACCTGAACCGTTGGACAGGGGAAGGCAGCACCAACGAGTACCCGCGCTTTACCTGGAACGATACGAATGAGAACTACAAGCGCATCTCTGATCTTTACATCGAAGACGGTGATTACCTACGGCTGAAGACTCTGCAGCTTGGCTATAATTTTTCTGCAGCAACTCTTGAAAAACTGCATCTGCAAAAGATACGGATTTATGTGGCCGCTGATAACTTAGTTACCCTGACAGACTACACAGGCTTTGACCCAGAGATCGGTGCACGATCAAGTTTAGACATTGGCATAGACAGAGGCATCTATCCACAGGCAAGAACATTCAGATTAGGCTTAAACGCAACTTTCTAAGAAAGCTAAACCATGAAAAATATACTTAAAAATACCCCTAAACTACTGTTGGCTGCCATACTTGTTTGCGGCACTACAAGTTGTGATGATTTCCTGGATTTAAAGCCACAAGACACCAGAACAGAAGACAACTTCTATAGAACAGAAGCTGATGCCAGAGAGGCGCTTACAGGTATATATGATGTACTGCAGTGGAACACCGTTACCGGCTACCACCCTACCCCAATGCTGTTAGACATTGCCTCTGATGATGCTTATGCCGGAGGAGGTAGCCGCACCGATGCTCCAAATATCATTGAAGTGGATATGCATAATATTCTAACGACCAACCTTGAAATTCATGGCCTTTGGAGAAAGCATTTCTTTGGCATTTCGAGAGCCAACTTACTGCTTTCAAAAATGGAGAATATAGAAGCAAGCGATGCGGTTAAAGCACGACTTACTGCGGAAGCAAAGTTCTTGAGGGCCCACTTTTATCTTGACCTGGTGCGTTTTTATGAGAATGTACCGCTGGTGCTGGAGCCGTTAGTAGAGGCAAGCGAGTTTAGTCAGCCACAGGCAGCGCCTAAAGCAGTATATGATCAGATTGCCAAAGACCTGGAAGAGGCCATACCTGACCTTCCGGAGACAACATTAGCCGCCAGCCAGGGGCGTGCTACCAAGTGGGCAGCAAAAGCACTACTGGCAAAAGCTTTCCTGTTCTACAACGGTGTTTACGGGCAAAACTTAGAAACTGGAAGTATAACTGTAGATGCGCCGCGCACCCTGCAACACCTACAGGATATCATCACCCAGAGTGGACATGGCTTGTTACCTAACTATGCTGACATCTTTACACCTGCCGGTGAGTTTAGTGTAGAGTCAGTGTGGGAGATTGGTTACTCAGACGAAAACCCATGGTTTGATTGGGGTTTTGTACATGGTGGAGAAGGTAACATACAGCCACAAATGCAAGGACCACGTTTACAAGACCCTGCTGCCGAGCAATACCAAAGCGGTTGGAGTTTCGCGCCAGCCACACAGTCGCTCTACAATGCATTTGAAGAAAACGACCCTCGCAGAGAAGCCACCCTTCTGTTAGAAACTGAGCTGGAAGGAAGTATAGACAGAGGCTACCAGCATACCGGGTACTTCAGCCAAAAATATACGACAGCCAATGCTTATAAACCAACAGCAGGTCAACAAGAACTTAACTGGGGAAACAACTACAGAGCCATCCGATATGCTGATGTATTGCTGATGGCCGCTGAACTTGCTGTAAAATCAGGCGGCGGCACACCTCAGGATTGGTTAGACATGGTAAGAGACCGTGTGGACTTGCCTTCAAAACCAGCCACACTTGATAACATTTACCAAGAACGACGTGTAGAACTCGCTCTTGAAGGCCAGCGCTACTGGGACTTGCTGCGCAGAGGAATAAATGTAGCAGATCAGGCTATCTCTTCCACACAAATAGGACCGTTTTACACCGGAGACCCAATAGATTATAATATAGATTTTAAGCCGGCTACAAACGGATTCTTCCCAATTCCACAAAGTGAAATTGATTTATCAGGAAGGCTTCTGCAGCAAAACAGCGGTTATTAATTCTAAATACTTAAGAGAAACCATCATGAAAAGATACATAAATTTTATTTCCACGATACTGCTGATGGCCTTTGTCTGGACCGGATGCGACACGGAAGACCCTGAACTGGGCCCCGCCCCTACCTCTGAGCAGGTGCAGTTCACCATGCAGCCAGATGCTGATAACCCAAACTTAATGCATTTTATATCCTCATCTCCTGGCTTCAAAGCTATCTGGGATTTCGGAAACGGATCAAGTGCTACAGGAAAGGAAGTAACAGGTGCTTTTCCTTTGAAAGGTGAATATACAGTAACCTTAACCATATTCACCGAGGGTGGATATGCCGCTAACAGTAAAACAGTAACCATTCAAAATACAAACCCACTCATGCTGGATGTTCCGGAGTATAACCTGCTGACAGGTGGAGCCGAGGAATTAGCAGGCAAAACCTGGGTAGTAGACAAAGAGAATTCAGGGCATTTAGCATTAGGTCCAGTTGGTGCTTATACACAAGAGTGGTATAGTGCTCCTGCAAACTCTAAATCTGCAGAAGGGCTGTACGATGATGAAATGACCTTTAACTTGGATGGCTTTGCCTATACTTATAAAAACAACGGCAACACGTTTGTGAATACAAACAACCTGGCTGCTTTCGGTGGTGCAGGTCCTGATGATGCCACAATGCCTTATACACCAAAAACAGGATTAACCTGGAGCATTGTAGAAGAAGAAGGCAAGAAGTACCTTATCATCAGCAACGGTGGCTTTATGGGCTATTATACTGGTGTTTCCCGCTACGAGATATTAAAGCTATCCGAAAACGAGTTATACGTGCGCCACTTGAATGCCAATGTAGCAGAACAAGCCTGGTACCAGCGCTTCGTACCAAAAGGCTACAGCAAACCTAAGCCGCCCAAGCCTTACCAAGTGGCAGATCTAAAAGAAGATTTTGATGAAGCTGGCACGATTGTATGGCAGACAGACCAGGTAAAGTTTAATGAAAACTACGATAACCCTGCTCCTCTTGCTCCTAATAAATCTGCTAAAGTAGGGCAATACATCAAACAAGAAGGCCAGGCGCATGAGTTTGATAACCTGTACACGACCTTGGCATATAAGATGGATCTGACTTCTAAAAACAAAATCAAGTTGAAGGTATATATGCCTAGCTACAACGATTATGTAACTGAAAATGGGGAGGGATGGGCTATCAAAAACTTATTAAAACAAGTGTCAGTAAAGCTGCAGAACTCAGAGGCTGCCGAACCTTGGGCAAACCAGGAAGAGGTAAAGCAAGAGGTAACCAAACTGAACGAATGGGTTGTGCTAACCTTTGATTTCAGCGAAGCCGCTGCACGTAAAGACCTGGATCGTGTAGTGATACAAATTGGCGGTGAAGGCAACTTCATACCTGGCATCTTCTACATCGACGACATCGAATTAACCCAATAGCTAACCATTGGTACGTAAGCTCCTCAGCTAAAATGCCATGCGGCTGGGGAGCACGTGCCATTAAGCACTACAAGTATGCATATATTCTACAAAGCAATTCTGACGATTGCAGTCAGTCTTATAACGCTCTGCAGCTTCGGGCAAGCCGGAAACTTTAACCAGTTGGTCTGGAGCGATGAGTTTGAAGGCGAAGGCGCACCTAACCCTGCTTACTGGAAGTATGACCTGGGCAGCGGTGGCTGGGGAAACCGTGAAGTACAGACATATACCAGCCAAACCGCCAATGTACGCCAAAGCGGAGGCAAACTGGTTATTGAAGCGATCAAGCAGAATGGAAACTGGACATCCGCCAGAGTTCTGACGCAGGGCAAATATAACTTTACCTACGGCCGCATTGAGTTTAGAGCAAAGCTCCCCAAAGGTGCTGGCACCTGGCCTGCCCTCTGGATGCTAGGCGAGAGTTTACCGACAAAAAATTGGCCTGCCGCAGGCGAAATTGATGTAATGGAACACGTAGGCAGAGATCCAGGTAAAATTCATGCCACCCTGCATACGCCTTCCAGCTACGGCAATTCGCAGAACTCAGGCACCGTAATGGTTAATGATTATGCTGATGCTTTTCATACGTATGCTGCCGAATGGACGAAAGAGTCTCTTAAGTTTTTTGTGGATGACAAGCTGTTTTATACTTATGCACCCTCAACTAAGAACAGCTCTACCTGGCCTTTTGATGAACCGTTCTTCATCATAATGAATATTGCCATGGGAGGTAATTTTGGCAGTGACCCAAGGTTTGAAACAAACGGCCAGAAGAATGGCATTGACCCGGCTTTGAACAGCGTCCGCATGGAAGTTGATTATGTAAGAGTATATCAGAACTTTGATGAGGTACAGATAACAGGCCCTGCCATAGTTGCACCTAATGCCTCTAATCTTACTTTCTCGGCGAGCAAAGTAACTGGTGCCACCTATACTTGGGAAGTACCAGCCGGAGCTGCTATCACTGCAGGTGCAGGTACATCTGAAATTAAAGTTAACTGGGGACAAACAAGTGGAAGTGTTAAAGTAACGATGCAATTAGGCGGTGAAGTCTATACTAAAGATTTAGCAGTTAAAACAACTCAAATTCCTCAAGGTGAGAGTTTCTTGATTGAAGGCTTTGATAATGATGTACCCTCTGCCCAACTTTCGAGTAGTGGGGGTACGTTTACCTTTGATCAGGAAAATGGAGCCCTGCGGATAGGCTATGACGTAACAAACCCGAGTAGCTTGCCGCAGGTGCTCTACACCCTATCCTCGCCAGTTGATATGAGCGAATACGCTGTGTTAGCTGCCAAGATCAAGACTAAGAACGAAAGTGGCACAGTTACTCTGCGCATTGACCTAAAAGATCCCGCAGGAAACACAACCGGAAGCAGCAAGGCTTTTACGCTTTTGCCTCTTATAGATGATGGGGAGTATTATACTTACTATTTCGACTACAGTACTTTGCTAGGTGAAGGGCAAGTAAACCCTTCACAGATTAATCAGATAAGGGTTTTAGTTAACTATGGCATTTATGGCTCTCCAGGCTCGGATATTTTTCATATTGAAGAGTTTTCTGTTCTGAAAGATGTGCCTACTGTTCCAAACCGTCCATCACATCTGTCTCTGCAGACTCAGGAAAGCGGAGTTAAAGTAGCATGGCAAGACAATGCTTCAAACGAAACTGGCTTTAAAGTATACCGGGCATCTACTAAAGCAGGACCTTTTACAGAAGTGGCCACACTGGCAGCAAACACAAGTGAGTACATTGACGCAACCACAACTTCTGATGAATTGGTGTACAAAGTACAGGCTTTAAACAACAGCGGAGCATCAGCTTTTACTAACACAGTTTCTACTACCGATGCACCACTTGGTATCAAAGACAAATATGAAAATGAGTTCGTAAAGATTTATCCGAATCCTGTACTCAACCGAACCTTTCGTATTTTACTTCCACCTGGTCTGCTTGTGCAACAGGTGCAGCTGGTAGATGCACTAGGCAGAACCACAACAGGTATACAAGTGCAAAGAAGCAGCTCAAACCAACTATACGTGCAGCTACAAGCCAACATGGCACCCGGTGTATACTTCTGCCGACTTCAAACAGAGGATGCTATCATCATGAAGCGAATTCTCATCAACTAAAAGATCATCTACATACTGCCCCCCTTTCAGCCATGCCTTTGCAGGAAGATGGGTGGGCAGCTTATACCTAAATCACATGAAAAAGAGCTTTATTCCGATACTTTTACTCGCTGTAGTAGGCGTTGTTGTGTTCTTATCCTCCTTTAATAGCCAACAGCAGCAGCAAGACCCTACCGCTAAACGCATCGAAGAACTGCTGGCTAAAATGACCCTTGAAGAGAAAGTAGGTCAGCTGAACTTTGTGGTCGGCGACCTCTTCAACACAGGCCCAACTGTTCGCACCTCTGAATCGGATGTTTTCAACGAGGCCATCAAAAAGGGGGAGATAACGGGCATTTTTAACATACACGGAGCCGCCTATGTTGGTAAGCTTCAGAAACTGGCAGTAGAGCAGTCACGATTGGGAATTCCGCTGCTAATTGGTGCCGACGTTATACATGGTTTCAAAACTGTTTTCCCGATTCCGCTGGCCGAAGCTGCCAGTTGGGATATGGCTGCCATTGAGAAAGGGGCACGCGTGGCGGGGAAAGAATCAGCTGCATCAGGCATTAACCTCACCTTCGCTCCTATGGTGGATATTGCCCGTGATGCACGCTGGGGAAGAACAGCCGAAGGTGCCGGCGAAGATCCCTACTTAGGCTCTCTGATAGCAGCTGCACGTGTGCGCGGCTTCCAGGGCAAAGATCTATCAGACCCGCTTACCATTGCCGCCTGCGTAAAGCATTTTGTGGCCTACGGGGCAGCTGAAGGCGGTCGCGATTATAACACTGTGGACATATCAGAGTATGAGTTGCGCAATACCTACCTCCCTCCTTTTAAGGCTGCCCTTGATGCTGGCTCTGCCTCCATTATGAGTTCTTTTAATGAACTGAATGGTATACCTGCCACAGCCAACATGAAAGTGATGCGCGACATACTTCGTGATGAGTGGGGCTATACAGGTGTGGTTATTTCAGACTGGCAAAACATCATGGAAATGACAGAGCACGGCTATACCCGTGATAACGCACATGCCGGAGAGCTTGCCATCAAAGCCGGAACAGACATGGACATGATGGCTGAGATATACCTGAAAGAACTGCCTAAGCTGGTTAAAACCGGAAAGCTGGACGTGAAGTATATCGATGAGTCTGTGCGCAGGGTACTGTGGCTAAAGTATAAACTTGGCCTGTTTGACAACCCATACCGCTACAGCAATGTAAGAAACGAGAAGAAGGAAGTACGCTCTAAAGAGAATTTACAAGCTGCTTTTGAAGTGGCGCAACGCTCCATTGTTTTGCTCAAAAATGAGAACAACCTGCTTCCTCTCACTAACAGCACCAAGAAAATAGCAGTTATCGGACCACTTGCTGATAACAAGGCAGACATGAACGGTACCTGGTCTTTCTTCGGTGAGGCGCAGCATCCGGTAAGCTTTCTGGAAGGTATAAAAAAGTATGCCAAAGGTGCACAGGTAACTTATGCTCAGGGCTGCGAACTCTACAGTGATTCCAAAGCAAAGTTTAACGAAGCTGTTGCCGCCGCTCAAAACGCGGATGTAGTCATTATGGCTATCGGTGAAAGCGCCGTGATGAACGGAGAAGGTGCCTCAAGAGCAGAGGTGGCTTTGCCTGGTGTGCAATTGGATCTGGTGAAAGCTATTCATGCCACAGGTAAGCCTATTATAGCACTGGTTAGCAGCGGCCGGGCACTTGAGTTAAGCTGGCTCGATGAAAATATTCCTGGTATACTTGCTACCTGGTCTCTGGGCTCAGAGGCTGGAAACGCTGTTGGAAGCGTATTGTACGGAGCGTATAACCCAGCTGGTAAGCTGCCTGTCTCGTTTCCGCGCGCAGTAGGGCAGCTGCCTATTTACTACAATCAGAAAAACACGGGCCGCCCGTATACCGGCACGCACGCAGAGCCGGGCGAAGAGCGTGTTTACAAGTCCAGGTACCGAGATGTGCCTAACACAGCCCTTTATCCCTTTGGTTACGGCTTAAGCTATACCACCTTTAAGTATGACAACCTGAAACTAGACAAGAAAAGCTTCAGACCCGGAGAGCCGCTACAAGTTAGCATTGATGTAACCAACACAGGCAAGTATGCAGGCGAAGAAGTAGTGCAGATCTATACCCGCGACTTAGTAGGCAGCATCACGCGCCCGGTGAAGGAACTGAAGAAGTTCCAGAAACTACACTTTAAACCCGGCGAGAAAAAGACCGTGACCTTTGCCATCAATGCAGATGACCTTGCCTTCTGGCGAGCAGACCTTACCTATGGTTTTGAGCCAGGCGACTTCAAAGTGTTCGTAGGGCCTAATTCCCGCGACACACAAGAAGCAGCTTTCACACTGGTGACGGAAGATTCTATCTAATGCAGCTGTCATTTATACTTCCGTTGGTGCTGCTCTACCTAGGGTTGGCAGCACCAGCACCAAAAAAGCCGCGTCTGCTCTGGAGCGACGAGTTTACCTACAACGGCGCACCTAACACCAGCCGCTGGACCTATGACCTGGGTAACGGTTGCCCAAACTCCTGCGGCTGGGGAAATAATGAATTGCAGCACTATACCTATCAGCCAGAAAATGTGCGGGTAGATGGAGAAAAGCTGATCATTCAGGCTCATAAAGTAGCCGGAACAGACAGTACCTATACTTCCACCCGAATCAAAACTAAAGGGAAAGCCAGCTGGAAGTATGCTTATGTGGAGGTTAAGGCAAAACTGCCAAAAGGCCGCGGC
Organism: Pontibacter rugosus; assembly: GCF_042678745.1. Classification (NCBI taxonomy): domain Bacteria; kingdom Pseudomonadati; phylum Bacteroidota; class Cytophagia; order Cytophagales; family Hymenobacteraceae; genus Pontibacter; species Pontibacter rugosus. The sequence continues at coordinate 15,911 of NZ_JBHTLD010000108.1, forward strand.
ACCTGGCCAGCTATCTGGATGCTACCTGATTCCATACAACATGGAGGCTGGCCAGCCAGTGGTGAAATAGACATCATGGAGCACGTAGGCTTTGATCCGGCGGTTGTACATGGCACCGTTCATACAGGCAGCTTTAACCACAAAATAGGTACACAGGTTGGCAAACAGCATACGGTAAAGGATTTCTCGGATGCCTTCCACCGCTACGGTATCAACTGGACGGAGGAGCAGATAGAGTTCATCATTGATGACGAGGTTTACCATACCTTCAAAAACAACGGCACAGGCTATATGGCATGGCCATTCGACCAGCCTTTTCACCTGATCATGAACATAGCTGTAGGTGGCGGCTGGGGCGGGCAAAAGGGAGTAGACCCAACTATTTGGCCCCAGCAGATGGAGGTAGACTATGTTAGGGTATATGAGCCACTTCGCACCAAAGCTGATAGAAAAGCTGTGGCAAAATAATTTTGATTAGAGCAACATCTGCCGCATAGGAGCAGATGCACTAAAAGCCGCTTTCCCGTTGGGTCTGCGGCTTTTCTGTTATATAGCCCTTCCTTGCTATCGTGAGCTCATCAGCGCTATCTGCTTCAAAAGCATGTTTATACTTTTAGCAATAATACCTGCCTTTTATTACAAAAAAGCAATCTTTTAGACAT
>NZ_JBHTLD010000109.1:0-16553 GCF_042678745.1 Pontibacter rugosus
ATGTAAACATTATAGTCTAATATTGCACCAGGAAAAATGTCCTCTAAATATAGACTGAGTATAAGTGGTTGATTTCGTACCATGTATCACCCTTTGCAGCATCAGGTTGTTTAAATTTAGGAGAAAGTAATTATAGGAAAACTATACAGTCACCATTGATGAGAAGCTGGTTAAAAAAAGTTGTACTTTCAATAGTATGCTTTTGCATTACGTCTGCTGTTGCTCTTGCTCAGCAAGCTCCATCTCTTGGTGTGGCCTATGATTTCAATGTACTAGGGTGGAGTAAAGTGTCTGATGCAGGGGGCACTACCATAAATGCAAGCGTTGGTGTAGCCGATGGCCCTATTGCCGGTTTGCCTGCAGGCTCTGTAAAACGCGAAAGGCATATAAAAGATGAGGTAGCCATTGCCGCTCAAAGGGATGCAAGAGCCGCCTTTGCCAACGCTTTCTGGCAACTTCGCACTGATTTCGGCTTCACAGCTTCTAACTTAACCGGTAAAACCTTAACGCCGGGAGTCTATACTATACTTGGTGATGCCTCTCTGGCAGGTGTGCTGACCTTGGACGGGCTAAATAAACCCGATGCCACTTTTATCATAAAAGTTGGTGGCAACTTTGCAGCTACCAACAACGCCATGATTCTCCTCAAAAGCGGTGCTACTAGCAAGAATATTTTTTTTATTGTAGATAATGAGGTACAGATAAGTTCAAACTCTGACATGGTTGGTAATTTTCTGGCAGAAGATAACGCCAGAATGGAAAGCTCACGTTTGCTTGGGCGCTTAGTGTCGTTGTATGGAGAAGTTAACCTAAAAAATAGTACTCTTAGCCTCCCCGTAGACCTATCAATTTCTATTACACGTAGCGCAGGGGCTCTAGGTCCTGATATTTATGCCTTCGGTGAAGAGATTGTATATGATGTAAAAGTAGTAAACAGAGGCCCGGTAAACGAAGAAGGTATAAAAGTACGTGATATAAACATACTTGGAACCATTAGCCAGGTTACTTCGAGTTTAGCGCAAACGCTTTATAATCCGCTTACAAGCACCTGGGCAGTCGGGGCGTTAGAATATGGAGAAACTGCTGAACTTAAGATCAAAGCTTTGATCAACAAGGCCGGCCTCAGTACTATAAGCGCTTTGGTAGAAGGGGCTGGCGTTGATGAAACGATACAGAACAACAGCGTGGTGCAAAACTTTTGCGTGCTGTTATCTGAACCTACTCCTATTTTAGGTCCTACCGAAGTCTGTGCCAAAAACAAGTATGTTTATAGAGTGGAGCCTGTAAGTGGAGCTTCTCGTTATACTTGGAACGTGCCCCCCGATTGGAGCTATAAGCTAGTAGACCCTAATGATCCGACAAGGATTGAAGTAACCGCTGGCACAAGTCAGGGGTTTGTTTCGTTAAAAGTGAGCAACATTTGCGGTGAAGGCCCGGCTCGATCTTTAGAAGTTACGCCTGTTCTAGGTGTCCCTGAAAAACCTGCTGTAATAGAAGGGCCTACCAACCTTTGTATAGGCGCTAAAGGCCTGATCTACCGTGTAGATCCACTACCAAATACCAATAAGTACACGTGGAACCTGCCAGAAGGCTGGACATTAGTTTCTGGGCATTTCACAAACGAGATTATAGTAAATGCAGGTACAGCAGGTGGCACAATTTCAGTAATCCCGACCAATGCCTGCGGCCCCGGAGCAGAACAAGTACTACAGGTGGTCATAAATGTTGGACCGCCTGCTGCACCGTCTGCTATAAAAGGGTCAGGGCAAGGCTGCGTTGGTAAATCTATTACCTATGAAGTAACTCCTGTAAACGGAGTAATCAGGTACTATTGGGATGTGCCATCGGGCTGGAAAATTACTTCCGGAGAAGAAACGCATAAGATTACAGTAGAAGTAGGCAGTAGTGAAGGCATCATATCCGTTTCTGCTGAAAATTCATGTGATAAAGGTCCTGCCACGTCTTTACTTGTGAAGCCTGTAAGTACAGCTCCCCTAACACCTGGACCTATCACTGGTGATGTAAATACCTGTATCAACTCAGTAGGGTTAGAATACTCCATCGATCCTGTGCCTTCGGCAACGAGCTACGTGTGGACCCTGCCTGCAGGATGGACTTTTGCGCTTGGGCAGGATCAAAATGCAAATACAATCAAAGTAAACGCCAACAGTAACGGTGGAGAGTTATCTGTTATTGCTGTCAATGATTGCGACGTTAGCGCTAAGAGTGCTATCACCATTCAGCCAACAGCTACCAAGCCTGCTACACCAAGGACTATTACAGGTTCTCAATATGGTTGTGTTAGCAAGACAGGTACTTATAGTATAGCAGCGGTAAGTGGTGCAACGTCGTACGTGTGGGAGGTAACAGGAGATTGGAAGATCACCTCCGCCAATAATACCACTACTATAGATGTGCAAGTGGGTACTGCCTCTGCAAAAATTAGGGTAAAAGCCATTAATGCATGTGGCGAGAGTAGCGTGAGAGAGCTGAGTGTTAACCCTCAAGCTGCTGTGCCTGCTCCACCTGCTACCATAACGGGGCCCAAAGAAGTATGCCAAGGAGAAAGTGGGTATGAGTACAAAGTAACACCGATCGCTGGCATGAAAAGCTACACCTGGAGGGTGCCTGTCGGTTGGACTATTACTTCTGGAGAGAATACAGCAACAATCAAAGTAACTGCTGGAACAACAGGTGGTACAATAACGGTGGCTGCTGTAAACGATTGCGGTGAAGGAGCCGAAGCAAAGCTTGCTGTGGCAGTTGTTCCGTCTCCACCTGATAAGCCTGGTGCCATCTCCGGCCTTGCCTCCGTTTGTACAAATCAGAAAAACGTTGAGTACAGCATACAACCAGTAGTTGGAGCCACTTCATACAAATGGTCAGTTGGCGAAAACAGTGGCTGGAGCATTGTATCGGTAAACGGAACTACCAAAATTGTTGTGAATGCGGGTAGTGTACCTACAACCATTGCAGTACATGCGATAAATGCTTGTGGCGTAACCAGTGACACACAATTGGCAACAGTTATAACAGATGGTGTTCCGAACAAGCCGGGGCCGATAACAGGCCTTACGGTTGTCTGTATCAACAAAGAATATACCTTTAGTATACAGCCTGTAAAAGATGCACTCTCTTATAGATGGAACAAGCCAGATGATTGGGCCATAGTAGGAGATAGCACAGGAACAACATTAAAGGTTTTGACAACTGCAACAGCAGGAAGCGTGCGTGTGTCTGCCGTTAACAGTTGCGGAGCAGGGGCAGAGACAACGCTACAAGTTACTCCTGCAAATAGTGCTCCTGCTGCTCCTCGTGAAATAAAAGGTACTGTTGATATTTGTAAAAGCCGGGAAGGTACTTTTAGCATTGCAGATGTACCTGGTGCTACCGGCTATGTATGGCGGGTACCAGCCGGCTGGACTATCGTATCAGGACAGAACACGACCAGTGCTAAAATCAAAGTCGGTACTACAGCCGGTGAAATATCTGTCGCAGCCAAGAATGATTGTGATGAAGGTGCGCCCGCAACAAAAACAATTGTTGTTTCTTCTGTTGCACCAGACAAGCCAGGTGCTATTACGGGAGAACAGGTTACCTGTCAAAAGAAAAACTTTACTTACAGCATTAATTCAGTAACCGGCGCAACAGAGTATGTCTGGGATGCTCCGGCAGGGTGGACCATTCTTACAGGTCAGGGTACTACCAGTATCACAGTAGAGGCGGGCAGCACGGCCGGTAATATCACCGTTACAGCAAAGAACGGCTGTGGTGGCAGTGGAACAACTGTACTAGCTGTAAACCCGGCTACAACTACCCCTCTTGCGCCAGGTGCTATAACGGCTCCTGCTTATACTTTCTGCCAGGGTACTGAAAACTTAACTTATTCCATTGCTTCTGTAGCAGGAGCCTCGGGTTATAGATGGGACGTGCCAGCGGGTTGGGTTATCGAGAAAGGACATAATACCACAAGTATAACGGTGAAGGCAGGTACAGAAGCAGGGCAAATCAAGGTTACCGCTATAAACCCATGCGGTGATGGTGGCAGCCAAACCCTACAAGTTTCGCCGCAAAGCACTCCTCTTGTCGCCCAAATACAGATAGGCCCGAAGAGCCCTTGCAGTGGTATCAGTTCTACTTATTCTGTTACAGCCAACACTAACATAGATTCATACTTGTGGGACGTGCCACAAGGATGGAAAATAGTTTCAGGCCAAGGCACAGGCACCATAGCAGTAGAAGCGACTATGGTGGGTGGTAAGGTAACCGTAAAAGCGAAAAACAAGTGTGGAGAGGCTGGTGCCGCAGAAATAGAAGTAAGCCCTACGCAGGAAAAACCAAAAGCACCAAGCGCTATCCTGGGTGCTGCAGGTGTTTGTGCCGGTAGTACCACAACCTACCGTGTGTCTGACGCCAGCCGCTTCACGGATTATACCTGGAAAGTGCCAACAGGCTGGGAAATTATCTCAGGAAATGGCACCGGCACCATTACGGTAAAAGCAGGAACAGGTGCAGGAACCGTGTCAGTAGTGGCTAGCACAGGTTGTGGAACAGCAGACCCTGTAGCAATAAAGGTAAGCACCCTGGATGAGCAGGGCCTTAAGGAAATTGTAGAATTAAGCTCACCATGTATAGGCTTGACTTATGAAGTAGAGGCATTGGCAGGAGCCACTACTTATAATTGGTCTATTCCAGCAGGCTGGTCTATCGTTTCCGGGCAAGGTACAACCCGTATCACGGTAGCAGCTGGTAGCGGTGATGGTGAGATAAAGGTAACGGCAAGTAACGGCGGTTGTACTACGGCATCTGTTGGCCTGATACCAAATCCTAAACTAGCAAAAAGTGACTTGTTTTTCCCGAACGTATTCTCTCCAAACGGCGATGGCGACAATGATAAATGGATTGTTCGGAATATCGAAAATTACCCTGACAACGACTTGACTATCATTAACCGCTGGGGAAATGAGGTCTACAAAAGCAAGTCTTATCAGAATAATTGGACTGGCGATAAGCTGAGCGAGGGAACATATTACTACGTGGCCCGCGTGAAGCTGTGTGATGGCGAAGAAAAGGTGTTTAAAGGGTATGTGATGATAGTACGGTAAAATAATGAGTAGTATTTCAAAGGCGGCAAATAAACTTCTTATCCTGCTCGGCATCATTCTGGTGGCGCCAGCCACGTATGCCCAGCAGGCGCCTCAGTACAGCCAGTACATTTTCAATGAACTGGTGATCAATCCTGCTTATGCGGGTAGTAAGGAAATCCTGCACATCAACTCTACCTACCGAATGCAGTGGACAGGGCTGGAAGGTGCTCCTGTAACACAAACCTTGAGCATTGATGGGCCTACTTATAACAAGCGCCTGGGTTGGGGACTGCATTTCGTGAATGATGAGTTAGGGGCACAATCGCAGACAGCGGCTTATGCAAATATAGCCACACGTATTAACCTGGATCGCTTTTCGACCTTGGCGTTTGGAGTGGCGGTAGGTGCATCGCAGTATACACTGGATGGTACCAAGCTGGATCCGGGAAACGAAATGCCAGACAAGGCTATACCTCAAGGACGCATATCGCAGATACTGCCTGACCTGAAACTAGGAGCGTTCTTCAATACAGAGCGCTTTTATGCTGGCCTTTCCGCTGCCAGTATCATTCCTTTTAAAGATGATAAAACAGAAGTAACCACGCCTCGTCCACACTTCTTTCTTTCGTCAGGCTATGTGTTTGATCTGAACCGTAATGTGCGGCTAAAACCAAGTATTCTTCTGAAAGAGGATTTTAGAAGCCCGACCAGTGTTGATATAAACGGTTTTGTGCTGCTGCATAACCGCGTGTGGTTCGGAGCCTCCTACAGAACAGCCATGCCTTTGTTTACAAACCAGCAGATGAAACAGTTGGGTAAACGGAATGCGCTGGCACTAATCACACAAATTTACGCCACACCTAAGCTGCGTATAGGATATTCTTACGATATTAGCCTTTCCGAACTTAAAAGTTACTCAAGCCATGAGGTTTCGTTAGGCTATACTTTCCTCAAGAAGAAGTATGGGCGCATCCTGACTCCTCGAAATCTATAGCCCTTGTACCCACTTATGAAGCGTACGTTTACCCTTGCTCTACTGCTGCTCTGGATAGCTACAGCCGGACCTTTGGCTGTGCTGGCGCAGGATATGAAGCAGGCTGACAAGTACTTCAGCAATTTTGAGTTCAGCCTGGCGCTGGAAGCTTATAAAAAAGTATTAGAAACCGGAGAGCCAAATCTGACGGTAGTGCAGCGCATTGCCGATAGCTACCGCATCCTTAACAACAGTAAAGAAGCTGAGTTCTGGTATGCACAGGCTATCTCTTTCCCCAACGCAGATCCTTCCAACATCTATCTATACGCCGAAGCATCAAAGCGAAATGCCAACTACGAAAAGGCAAAACAGCTGTTTCTGGAGTATGGCCGCAAAGTACCAGCCCAAAGTGCTTTGGCGCTACGTATGGCTGCCTCCTGTGATACGGCCCTTGTATGGATGAAAAACCCAAAGCCTTTTAGCCTGAAGCAGCTAAAGGAAATAAACTCTGCAGGCGCAGACTTTAGCCCGGTACGAACAAAGGAAGGACTGTTCTTAGCATCGGATAGGTTGATGTCTGACAAGCGGCAGCAAACAGAGCGGAATAACTGGACGGGGAACGGCTTTATTCAGATGTACTTTGCCAAAGCCAAAACAGATACTTCCTGGGCTTCGCCTGCTCCGCTGCCATCGTCAGTAAATACAGCTTACCACAACGGGCCAGCCGATTATCTGGAGAAAGAAGAGACACTGTTTTTTACCCGTACCCACGTGGTAAAGCGCAGAGTGGGAGTTACGAGTGGTGATCCAACCAGCTGGTTTAAAGGAAGCGCAAACAGTACGCACACCAACCGGCATGGCATTTACACCGCAAAGCGTAAAGGGGAGAAGTGGGAAAACATACAGCCTTTCAAGTATAATAATACAGAAGAGTTCTCGATAGGGCACCCTGCCATCAGGCCAGATGGAAGAGTGTTGTATTTTGTGTCTGATATGTCTGGGGGGCTTGGTGAAACAGACGTGTACTATAGCGAGCGACAAGCAGATGGCTCCTGGGGGAAACCCATCAATGCAGGCCCAAAGATTAATACAAGTGGCCGCGAAAGCTTTGTAAGTATAGGTGAAGATGGCAATTTATACTTCTCCTCTGATGGTCATATTGGTATGGGAGGCTTGGACCTGTTTAAAGCCATAGGTACACATGGAGCGTGGACGGGGGTGGTAAACCTGAAATATCCGTTGAACACCTCACAGGATGATTTTGGTATTGCCGTTGATAGTACGGGTACAAAAGGCATGCTCTCCTCCAGCCGCCTTTCGGGGAGTGGATTTGATGATATTTTGACGTTTGAAGAGGTAAGGATACCGTGTACTTTAACCGGTAAAACAGTAGAGCGCCTGGCGCAGGCAGGAACAGTTAGAAAGGTAGAAGTACCGGTGCCGAATGTGCTGTTGCAATTGTATGAAGATGGCTCTGATAAAGCAATAGAAGTATACTCTGATGCCAATGGTAATTTTACTTTTCCGGTTAAGGCAGGGATGAAGTATAACATCCGTGGTACCAAGCCCAAGTACCTCACGCAGTCGCTGGTGGTGTCTCCGGATTGCCGCTTCAACACTGATTCTGTGAAGGTGGAGATGGTGTTTAACCGCGATACCCCAAACAAACCAATTGTGCTGGAAAACATCTACTATGACTTGGATAAGTTCGACATCAAACCGGAAGCTGCCCGTGAGCTGGATAAGCTGGTGCAGCTGCTGAAGGATAATCCAAGCATCAGAATAGAATTAAGCTCACATACCGATAGCCGCCAATCAGATCGCTATAACCAGATGCTGTCGCAGTTAAGAGCACAGTCTGCCGTAGATTATATCATTTCAAGTGGTATAGCACGGGAGCGCCTTGTTGCAAAAGGCTACGGAGAAACCAGACTGATTAACAGGTGTAAAGATGACGTTTCCTGTTCAGAAGACCAGCACCAGGAGAACCGCCGCACCGAATTTAAAATTCTGAGATAACTCCTGTTGGCAAGATAGCAAGGAATGAAGCACACCCTTCCGGACGGAAACCAGCTATACTATGAAGTGCAGGGAAGCCCCAATGCTGCGCAGACGCTCGTATTCCTGAATGGCCTCACACAAACTACCACAGCTTGGGCGGGAGTGGCCTTTACGCTCGGGAAGAAGTATAAACTGGTGCTGGTAGACCTGCTGTTCCAGGGCAAAGCAGATGCCGCGCCTGAGCCTCGCAGTTTTGAAGCCCATGCCGCTGATTTGGCGCACCTGTTGCAGGCGCTACAACTTCCTGAAATTATACTTGTCGGTATTTCTTTTGGTGGAGCGGTGGCGCAACGGGTGTTGGTAAATAACCCTGAGCTAGTGCAGGCGGGTGTACTGCTCTCCACCTTTGCTTATAGAGATACTTACTTTAAAGCCATCTGCCATACTTGGGAAGCTGCGTTAGAGGCGGGAGGCACTGCGCTGATGGTGGATGTCATGCTGCCGATGGTTCTAAGCCGAAGCTATTTTTTGAAGCCAATTATCAGCATTGAGAAACTACGAGGTAGTAAAGCCAATCAATCTCTTATAAACGAAAACGTGCTACACCAGCTAGCAGCGATAAAGGAAAGCGGTAATTACCTGGAGGAGCTGAAAGGCGTGCAGTTGCCTGTAATGCTGGTGCATGGAGAGGAAGACTTGCTATGCCCTGCTGAAATGGGAAAGGCAATGGCTGACGTTCTCCCGAATGCGCAGCTGGAAACTATACCAAAAGCTGGCCATACTTTAAACTTGGAAGCCGTGCCTGCACTTACTCGTCTGATAGACGCTTTTGCTACAAGCGTAAAGTAAGTGACCTGAGTTTATAGAGGAAAGTTAGAACCTCTCAGTGTCCAGGGTTCTGCAGGCATCAGCGGTTATTTTTGAATGAATGATGCAGTGGTAAAGAGAATATTATACTTGATCCTTTCTCTTTTGTACCTTTTTACCATTCTGTAAGGATCTTGTGGGCCAGTAGCAACGGCTTTAGCGCTCCGCCACCAAGATCTTTACAAGACGACAGATTCTTTGTTTATTCAATTATTCGCTCAATCACTCAACCACTCATTCAAAATTGATATAGAACTTCGCACGCTGCGAGATCTGTGTCAGCTCATACTTAGAACTTTTCTTCTAGCCACAGAAAGCCGCTGCTGAGCACAAACAACGCAAAAAACCATAGCAGCGATACAGGCTCCTTTTTATAGGCTATAGCAGTGTCTTCTGCTGATCTTATACTTTGCTGCGCTGCAAAAGCTTGTGTGGCTTCTCTTCGGGCGGCTATACTTTCAAATTCCCAATCAGACGAATCCTGCACAAAGAAGAAGTAGGGCGCAGCATCAGCTGTTTGCACCTGATACCAGCCACTGCGGCGGGGCCAGAAGGTACCGCTAAACTGCTCCGGCTGGTACTGTTGCTGAGCTAACGGCAAGCTTATACTTGTAGAGTCTACTAGTGAGATGACGATAGCCGTAGGAGCTGCCGCACCATCTGCCAAAGTATAATCTGTAAAATCAAGTATAGTAGGTTGGTTCGGCTGTGGCACCTGCGGTTTTACAAGCTGCCAAAACTTCTCCTGTGACTCCTCCTTTGCCAATCCGCTTAATAGGTGAGCCCAGTAGCTGGCGTAGGTTTCCTCTTTTCCCTCTAAAACCCAAGGGAACGTCTGCGGCACAAAACTCATAGCAATACTTCCCCAACCAGCGCGTTTGGCTCCGGCTAAATTGTTGCCATCATCTTCTGCTATCAGGCTTTTGACTGCCGTTGTGTTTGCCAACGTATAAGGTGCTGCCGTGGCTGTAGCCGTGCTGTTACTGGCCCAGGAGGCGCGGGCGCTGCGAGAGTCCTGCTGCGACAGCCGTTTAGTTTGAAAGCCTGTGAAGAAGGACGTGCTACGGCTGACAACAGGAGCAGCTGCAATCGTCAGAACGCCTAAGCCATCTTCGGTAACGGCACGCTCCAAAGCTGCTCTTTCTGATGAACTTAAGTTTTGCAATGCTTCAGGCTCTGTAATCACCACATCAAAATCCTGCAGCAGCTTTGAGGATAGGCGAGATAAATCTCTTTGCGGCAGGTTGAGCCACTCACTTTGGCTAAGGTCTTTGCTAATAGAGGTGCGCAATGCTACCCGATGCTGCAGCTGCGCCAGGTGGTTCTTCAGAAACTTAAACTCAAAGTTCGGAGACGAAGCCAGCAACAATACACCCAACTCCTGGGTTGGCTCTACCTGCACAGGCACCTGCCCCAGCGTATCTACCTGCTCTCCCGATTTAGCCGTTAAAGTATAAACAAACCGGCCCTGTTGCTTGGGCTTATAGCGGAGATTGAAAGTATAAGTGCTATCGGTTTTGAATGCTACAGAATCCTGTGCTTTTCCAGCAGCATATAAGTATAGTTTAGCCGGCTTATTACTTGCCTTAAACTTGCCTGCCACTTCTACGGCCTCACCTAACTTGATACTTTGTCGCCAGTTTAGCCCCTGCACACCAGCTGGGGCCTGGGTTAAATGTGGTTGTACCTGTAGGTTTTGCAATTGCTGAAGCTCTTGTTCATCTAAACCGTATCCAAGCAAATGCACCGTCTGTAGTCCCGGTTGCTTCTGGCGCAAGCTGTGCAGAGACGTTAGAGGGGCAGCGTTATTTTCTGCCGCCGTTTTGTAAGTATACACCTGCGGCTTTGCCTCCTGCTTTTGCAGTAATGCTTCGAGCGAATCAGCATCATATCCTTTAGTTAAAAGTATGGCAGTACTGGGGCTGATGGCTTGTTTTGTAACAGGCGGAAACACCAGCAGCACCAGGCTGATACCTGCCACAGCGCTTGCCAGCAGTCGCCACGGGAGGCGCTGCCGGTTAGGCCTACGCCACGCCAGCCACAGCAGGAGCACTACAACAGGTATTGCAAAAAGCCAAGTAAGGTATAGCATGGTGAAGTATGATTAACGTGGAGGTAAGCCCAGCATAGCCCGAAAGTCCTCCTTCCCCTCCGGTAGCTTTTTTAGATTTTCAACTAACGTGATGGCGCGGTCCACGCGTAGCTGTACGCTTTTGACGGCTTCCACATGGTTCAGCATGTAGCGCTGCATGCCCGGCTTTAGCAATAGAAACCGTCTGTTTCCCTCTTCATCCTGCCGTAGCAGCTCTTCCATCTCTGCAGGCATTTTGGTGCCGTAGGTGCTGTCGTCTTTTTCCAGCTTTACCGTTACGGTATCGTCCAGCTTTGCCCCTAGCTCCTGCATGCGCTTTTTAGAGATACTGATATAGGCTTTTCCTTCCCGCAAAGCCATTAACCCACACTGGAACCTTACTTTACCATTGACAGTGCAGTGCAGGCGCAGCTTTAACGTGCCTAGCTGCTGTACGACTTCCTGCGGGATTTCCAGGTAGTGCATGCCGGGTAGGTGTGTTAGTAAGCCAATATGGGTTTTGAAGTTTATCATTTACTCTTCTTTATACTTTGCTTAGCTGGCTTTTATTATCAGTCTTCCCTCGCTAGCGTAAGTTCCTTTTATGCCGCAAGTCTTCAGACTTGTGTGCTTTTATGGTGTTGAGTTTGCAACTCAACTGGCGCGTAGAGCCATACTTGCTTCAGCCTTAGCTATACTTGATACTGCCATACTTCCATTGCCTCTGCTTTCTGCATTCTCAAACAAGCTACTCTTAATAGCTTCCGTTCATCCTCCAGCTCCCAAACACCAACTGTTTCACTTTTTGCTTTGGAGCGCTCACGGCCGCGAGGCCTCGTCCTGGGGGTAGGGGCCCTCGATAAGGGAATCGCGCTGCTTTCCTTTCCTGCCCTCGTGCCTCGGGCTGCCTCACTCCGTTCGTCACCGGAAACTCTCGAGGCGCTCAACCCAAGGACTGGGATCAATTCCAATAACCAGCGCTGACGGAGTCCAGGCCAAATCCCCTCAGGAGGGGCAGGTTCCTTCTTATAAGCGACCTCGCAGTGCGCGCAGCTCCTGCGAGCGTCTGGCCATTGTCTATACTTACTGCCCAAGCTGCTTCATATACTCCTGTACCAGTTTGCTTCGCGTGACTTGCTTGGGCTGCGGTGTTTGCGCAGCTGGTGGTAGTAAGGCTGTTAAAGCGCGCTCTACTGTTGCCAGACAGGAGGCACACAGCTTGTCTCCCGTTCTTACTTCAGAAATTAACTGCCGCAGGTCTTGTAGGGCGCGGAGGTTTTGGCCCGGCGTGTTTACGGCCCGCTGTGCCAGTTCTTGTCCTGCCCGTTCCAGCAAGGCTGCGTCGCTGGGTTTATACTTGCCGTTTTGCTTGTATCTGGCCAGCCAGTTTAAGGCTGCTTTTGTGTCTGGATACTGCTGCTTTTGCTCTATGCTGTTGCGCTCGTTTAGTGGCGTAATCTTATTTAGTTCACCACTTAGGCGCAGTTCTGGCTCTTTGAGTGGCGGTGCCTCAAAGCCTGTTTTGGCTACATATGCCCGCTGCGACTGCTGTACATCCTTCAGCATCCGAAGGGCCTTGTACTCAAACGGTAGGGCTTCTTTCGGTTTAAATGTCCGAAGTCTTAGTTCTGCTTCCCACATCTGCGCCAAGGCTCCTTGCAGTTTCGCTTTCACGGCAGGCTCGAAGATGGTTGCTTCGCCTTCCTGGTCGTGCTTGTGCAGGTAAGGGTCTAGCAGTGCTTCCGGGCTGTTTTGGTTTTCAAACTCGGGGTGGTCGTGGCCATCGCCTTCAAAATGTTGGGCCTCTTCGTGGCCTTCTGCTCCCTCTGGTATACCTCCTCCCGGACCGATGCCGCTTTCAAACTCCTCACCCAAAAACTTGCCGTAACGCAGTCGCAGCAGCTTCTGGTCTACACCAATGTTGTTTGATCGCTCCTGAAACTCAGCCTTACTGATGCTCTTTTGCTCCTTTAGCAGCTTTTCTGTATCGATAATGATTTGGCGCTGGCTGCGGAAATATTCCGGCACCGGATTCACACCGGCAGTCATGTCAAAGCTGGCCTCTACGATGGTAGTGTCTTCAATCTGCACAAAAAAGGTTTCGGAGCGTGTGTAGCCGCGGTGGTTATCCCAGGCTTGCAGGTAGAAGTATAGCTCATCGCCGAAGCTCATGCCCAGCTTTTGCAGGTCTAGCGTTTGGTTGATGCTGTAGCTCCGGCTGTTGCCGCTCAGGTTCAGCTTCATCTTCTCCTCCCGAAACTTTACTGCCTCGCCAGTGCCTTTGGCGACCGTGGCAATCATGTTGGCTTCCCGAATACCGTAATCGTCGGAGAGCTTTGCCTGCAGGCTTACCCGCTGTGGCTCTCCCAGCCGGATTTCGGTATACTCTTTCGGCTTGCTGATTTCTATGGCTGGAGCTTCATCCGGGATAGTCTCCAGGGTATAAAAAGCAGATTTCTGCCCGTTTAGGTTGATTGTGTACAGCGTGGGCTGGCTGAAGCTGCGAGAGAACGCATAGCCAGCCTTGTCCTGCTTAAATGCCTGTGCTTGCTGCTCGTTCAGCTCCAGTTGCAGTGCTTTGGCTGGTCTGTTTGTGCGGATGCGCCAATTTATTGTTGCCCCCTCTTCTACTCGTAAATTGGGATTATCTGCTTTATAAGCCTTCTTGCCCGTGTAAGCGGGAGGCGTTACAGTTATATCAATCTGCTCAATAGTTGTAGCGGTATCAGCAGCAACGGCTGGAGCGTCTGGAAAAGTAATTTTTACTTCCGGGCTTTGCTTAGGACCGGGCAGTGGAGCTGCTGGCAAGTATAAAATTCCGGCTGTGAGTACCAGTGCTAAACCTAAAGCGACATAGGATGCGGTGCTGCGTAAGGTATAAGGTTTCTCTTTTTCCGGGTGAAGCTCCTGTAGTACGCCAGCTACTTTTTGCTGTTGCAGGCGCTGAAGCAGGTTCTGAGGCTCGTGCAGGAGCATTTCAGTGCTATCCTCTAAAGCGGGATACTGCCTGTTCAGGTGCCGTGCTACCTGCTGCAGGCTTGTTTTATTAACGCTTCTCCAACGCAGGGCGAAGTATAAAACTGCCCCCACCATCATGGAGATAGCCACAAACGCCAGCGCAGGAACTTCAAAACGCCACCTGTAAAGTATGGCTATACCTACGGCTGCCACAGCTATAGCCTGCAGCATATACAGCCACAGCTTCGCTTGCACATAACGGCTGCGAATCTGACGGAGGATATGGATGCTTTGCTCAACTGCCATACTTATACTTTGCTGCGCCTTCCGGCTATGAAACGCTCCATTAAAAATAGCATAAACGCTGCCAGTACTACCCACTTCAGAAGCGGCGCACGTTGTGCTTCTGGTGCGGCGGCTTGCATTACAGTTGCGGTGGCCGTTGGCATCAGTTGCTGCTCGTCTAGCGCTCGCATATCATACCTGGCTGCTTCTGCCTGTGGGAAAAGCAGTGGTAGTAGCAACTCGGGGAGTTGCCCGCTCTCCCCTAACTCGCTCCAGGCGGGGCCAAAGCCACTCCTGAACGTATACAACCTGCCGCTGCCAATCTGCTGTGCACTGAGTAGCGCGTCGCTTGCTTGGGTTGTCCAGATAGCTGTAGCATCGGCAGCATTATTGCCAGTGCTTACCTGATGTACCAGCACCTCATTCCCAGCAGCCGTAGCCATACTTGCTTTTAGTCCTGATGACTTAGCTCCTTGCTGCACCCACACATTTTGTCCCCGCGATACAGTCTGTTTTATACTTGTCGGTAGCTCCTCTTCCTGCAGCCAAAACAGCCAATCAGCATCTGCCGTGTCAGTTTTAAAGTTGATGGGCTGACCTGTGTAGCTGCTGATGGCTTGTAGTGCGGCTCGTAAGTACTTCACCTCCGCCTGCTGCGATTTGCTGGCAAGTATCGCCACCTGAAGCGGCTCTGCCTGTATTTTAACTTGGCTGGACGTGTTACCAGTGCTAGCTAAAATTGAATCGCCCTTGAGTCGCAGCTTTAGTGACTGGTTCTCGGACAAGTTTATACTTTGTGCTGATGCGCTGGTGCGGTAAGGGCTATAGGTGATGCCCTCGCGGGTGCTATGTCCGACAAGCAACAACAGGCTATCAGGTGCGGTTTTTACGGCTGCCTGCAGCCAGTCAGCAGTCGTGGTTGTGGCTACAGGTATCCAGCGGATGTTCTCTGGCAGCGCTTCCGGGCGAGTTCCTGTAAAGTAAGCCTGTTGGTCAGATGTAAAGAGCCAGACACTATCCTGCGGGTTGCTGTATCTTTCAGCCAAGGCAGGCATAAGGCTCCAGTAGTTGCTCTGGTTGCTCAGCGTGCTGTCTTGGGTGTGAGACTTTAGTTGCTCCCATGCCTTTGGCGGTATTTGTTTAAACTCGGACGTATAGCTGTGCAAAGTATAGCCGCGCTGCAGCAGTGAGTCGAGCATGGATTGAATAGAAGCTCTTGCAGAAGAATATAACAGCTCTGGCCCAACGTAAATTGCTTTTTGGCCTTCCACCTTCGGCTGGTGCACCCACACTGGCTGAGCCAGTGCTACGGCCAGGAGGATAAGTATGAGGCAGCGCAGCATGAGTAGCCATACATCATTCAACTTAATACTGCTCCAACGCTTGCTTGCCGATGGCTCCAGCCAACGCAGACTACCCACCTTTACCGTCTTCCCCTGCTGCTTGTTCCACAGGTGAATGGCAATCGGGATAAGTATAGCCGACGCTGCAAATAGCCAGTATGGTGCTAGAAAGGTCAATGTTGAATAACTGAATTTTGAATGACTGAATAGTTTGATTTATACTTTGCCTACTCTGGCGATGATGTTAAACTTTATATCTGCCTGCTGTTGTGGCCATACTTCGCGAAGCTCCCGTTCTATCAATTGCACTGGATTTTGGTGCTGCTTCTTTTCGTAATGCTTCACCGCTGACCACGTGTTGAGGTAGTTGATGATATCTTCTACCGTCCAGGTATACTGGATGCTGAGCTCTGGAACTTCTAGCTCTTGAAAGGGAAAAGGTATGGTCTTATATGCCGCATCAATATAGCGCCGCTCCGGGTCCCAGTATTCACCGAGTATGTCTTCATATAGTTCCTGAAGTACCTTATCTACTTCTGAGCTAACGCTAATCAGGCCATAGCCCACTAATGCCAACACTCCCTCTGAGCGCAGCACCCGCTTTACCTCCTTATAAAATTTATCGAACTCGAACCAATGCACCGCCTGCGCCACTACTACGAAGTCAACAGAGGCATCAGCTAGGGTAGACTGCTCCGCCGGTTCTACTTTGTAAGTGATGTTTGGCATTGGTACCGCGTTCTGAATCTGCTTTTCGCTCATGTCCGTTGCTACCACCTCTGCAAAGTGCTCCGATAGCATCCCCGCCATCTGCCCGTTCCCCGTGGCACAATCCCATGCCAAGTGCTGCGCCGGAGCCAGACTCACCAAGTATGAGATCAGTTCTGTGGAGTACTGAGGCCTGTACTTCGCATAATCAGCAGCGTGGCCGGAGAAATTATCTTTCATAGTTTACTATTAGACACAAG
>NZ_JBHTLD010000110.1:0-16550 GCF_042678745.1 Pontibacter rugosus
GGTTTGAGGAGTCAATGCCATTTTATAATGTTCTTTGATTGCTAATCGGCCTTTATCTACTTGATTTGTCAGCATATAAAAAGCAATAAGGTAATAAGGTGAAAGTGTTGAAGTAAAATATTCTTCGTCTTTATTTATAAGCAATTTTAAATTTTCAAGAGAAGTATAGTTCTCAAACATCGGCTTTAGGTGCTTTTCAAGGTCTGATTTAATTTTTTCCGCAGTTATTGTTGCATCAATATTCTGTGACAAGGTATACCAATGGTCTCTGTTATGGGAAAAAGTCCCAAGTCTATTTTGAACAAAGCAGTCGTAAGTTTTAGGGAATTCCAGATCAATTTTTTTGTCAGCTACAATTGAAGAAATTTCGGCGTTGTAAAAACCGAAATTAAAGATGAATGTAATGCTGTCATTGTATGAATTCCATTGACTTTTCTGAACATTAAAACACTGTGTTATGTCGTTAACTTGTCTTGAAAAATGAAGCATCTTTCGTCTAAAGCCAAGGTCTTTGAAAAAAGGAATTACGATCCCTTTACAAACGACGTCAAATTCATTTCTTAATTTATCTGTCATGTTGTAGCGATATTTCTATGCTTGTACCCAACGGTCTTGCCTGATAAGGTGTGTGAGGCGTAGCTGAGCGTACTATATAGGCTGGATTACCCTTCGCTTTTCTTCTTCTGTAACTTCTCTATTTGCTGCTCTGTCAGCCCTGTGGTATCAGATATCACTTCAACGGCGATGCCTTTTTTCAGCATGTTTTCGGCTACTCTTTCTATTCCTTTTTCTATTCCTTTTTCTATTCCCTCCAATAGCCCTTCTTCTCTTGCCGTATCCAGCGAATTCTTCATGTCCCTGTAATATTTCAAGCTGTCTTCATAGGAACGAATCTGGTCAGGCGTAAATCTGGCAATCTCGGCCGTCTCAAAGAGCTTCTCAAACACACGCTCCCGCAGCTTGTCAGGGACTTTATCCAATCTATTGAGGTTGCGTATCACGTACAGCCATTTGTCAAACCTTGTCTCCAGTTCATCAACCGTCTTATTGAACTTAGGCATCTCCAGGTAGATGAAGGTGAGTTTATCGTAAAATACTTCCTTTGTCTCTATGTCCGCTAACTTAATGTCATAGCGAAACTTTGCAGGGTCTTTTCTATCCTCATCAAACACAAAATCAAGAATGGCTATGGTGTAAACAGCTTTCAGTTCATAATTCCAGTCTGCCCTTTTTGCCTGCTCACGGATTGGAAAGGTGGAATAGTAGACGGTTCTGTCTTTGAAGAAGTTCTGCTTGGTTTTCTGCAACTCCACAATGAACTTCTCGCCTCTCTCATTCTCACAGTAGATGTCAAAAATAGCTTTTCTGTCTACTTCACCAGTTCCCAGCTGCTCATTTTTAAGATAGGTGAGGTCTATAATCTCGCCCTGCTCTTCTCTTAGCAGCACGTTCAGGAAGTCGAGGAGCAAATCCTTATTGGGTTCTTCCCCGAATAACCTTTTGAAACCGTAATCAGTGAAGGGGTTTATATATTTTTCTATGAATTCAGCCATATGCTTATCTTATATTCAAAGATACAAAGTTTTAGCATTGGCTGTTTCCATTATTGAAATGAAGGGTAGCTAGTGTGTAACAGGAGTACCTACTCCAACTATCTATCCAATACAAGCAGATAAGCCCTTTCTATTCTATACTTCCCTTTAAATCTTTCCAGGTATAAGCTGTTGGGCAAGTATAGCCTGTTTCTGGGCGCGCAGGTGTGGCTTATTGTCTAAAAGCGCTGAGCCACAGTGGGCATAAGCGAAAGAACTTTTACCTTTGTAACATGGAGATAAAGTTGAGTACGGCCAATACCCTGGAGACGGGCGCTACCTGGAGCCTGCCTGAAGTGAGAAGTATAACACAGAACCGCCTGCTGTTGCACTTGTCCTTCTGGACCGTGTACGTAGTGTTCTTCGGGTTGCTTTACGGCAGTTACATCGATGATTACTACAATGCCTTTATGGTGGAGCTGGTGGAGCTGCCTTTTAAAATAGCGCTGGTATACTTTAATATGTACTACCTCATGCCGCGTTACCTGTTGCAGAAGCGCTACCTGGAGTTTTTCGTATACCTGCTTTTGCTGACAGGTGCCATTGGCGCGCTGATGCAGTTTGTGCTGCTTCCTTTTCTGATACACCCCATCTTTTGCCCCACCACCTGTACCGAAGATAACCTGACGCTTTACCGCTTTGTCAAAAATATTGTAAACGTTAACTATGTGGTGGCCATCACGGCAGTTATTGCGTTGCTCAAGAACTGGTATAGCCACCAGCAGGCAGCCCAAAACCTAACGCAGGATAAGCTAGAGGCAGAGCTGAAATTTTTAAAAGGGCAGATACATCCTCACTTCCTCTTTAACACGCTTAACAGCCTATACTCACTCACGCTGAAGAAGTCTGACAATGCACCTGAGGTAGTACTCAAGCTAGCTGGTTTGATGGATTATATGCTGCACGATGCCAACGCTGCGATGGTGCCCCTGGAAAAAGAGCTGGATTACATCAAAAATTACATTGCGCTGGAGAAGGTACGTTATGGAGATCGGGTAGATGTGCATTTAGCTGCTACCGGAAGTATAGCCGGCAAGCAAGTGGCCCCTATGCTTTTGCTGCCCTTCGTTGAGAATGCTTTCAAGCATGGCGTAAGCACCGAAACCGAGAATGCCTGGATCAGGATAGACGTAAAAGTAACAGAAGAAGAACTCGTCCTGCTGGTAGAAAACTGTAAGTGCGGCGACAAAGCCAGCAGCAGCAACCGTGATATGGCGTCTGGTATTGGTTTAAAAAACCTGCAACGCCGCCTGGAGCTGTTATATGAAGATCGTTATGAGCTGGAGATCGAAGATGAAGCAGACAGTTACGCTGCCAGGCTGGAAGTGACATTTTAAAATACGCAGAACTCAATTTAATCTGTTTTATACTTTAGCATAGTATGTAGGAGCTGTGAGTTGAGTTAAAGATACTGTGCCCCAAAAATAGATATATGAAGCTACGCTGTATGATTGTGGATGATGAGCCGCTGGCATTAGATGTGCTGGAGACATTTGTCCAAAGACTGGATAACCTGGAGCTGGTATGCCGCTGCAACAATGCTGTGGAAGCATACAGTTGCCTGCAAAGCGAGCACATCGACCTGATCTTCCTCGACATACAAATGCCCAAGCTAACAGGCATTGATTTTCTGAAATCTCTGGCTCACCCCCCTAAGGTGATTTTTACTACAGCCTATCGTGATTATGCCGTGGAGGGCTTTGAGTTGAATGCCGTAGATTACCTGCTAAAGCCAATCGCTTTTGAGCGCTTCCTGAAAGCTGTGTCTAAAGTATCGGCGCAGGAGCCGCAGCAACCTGTTGTGGTACAGCCTTCCATTATACAGGTAGCCAACAGTCCATCAGACTACAAAGAGACCTTCATTTACCTAAAGGCTGATAAGAAAATGGTGAAGGTAATGCTCGCTGATATTCTATACATAGAGAGCCTGAAAGACTATATCCGTGTAAAAACAGAGACAAAAGAAATCATCTCTTACCAGAAGATATCTTTCCTGGAAGAGAAACTTCCTAATGACAGATTCCTGCGTATTCACCGTTCTTTTATCGTAGCCCTTGATAAAATTCAGGCTTTCTCTGCTACAGCCGTAGACATTGGTAAATCCGAAATTCCTATTGGCCGATTCTACAAGAACGAAGTGCTTCAGGTGCTAAACCAGAATAACCTGCTGGAAACATAGTTTCCAGAATTATGAATTAGAAATAAAAAAGTAGAAATTGTGTGGAAGACACATTTCGGCTGGTGTGCGTACTAAGCACAAGAATGAGTACCATTTCTAATTCATAATTTCTAATTTATAATTTAAGCAGGTGTACATCTCTAAAAAGAAGCTGTTTTACACAGTGCAGGAGGAACTGCGGAAATACCTGCACCACTACGACCGCGAAACGCAACTGCCGGTTCGCTACGAAGACCTGTTGCATTACTCCGATGCGTATCCGTATTACGACAAAAAAGGCAATGACACGCTTTGGGAGTCGGTAATATACGACCAGCACATGCAGCAGGAGCTAAAAGATGGCCTGACTATTATCTACGCCCTGCTCAAAACAGACGGAGATATGTCGGTGATGGAGCACCTGTACGTGTCGCGCATTGATTACTGTACTTTTGGTAACTCCAATCCATTCCGGGTGCAGATCATGAACCAGCTAAACGACAACTACGACTATTTTTATGTAAAGCGTGCCGATGCCTCTCGCATCTATGGGCTGGAGCTGGAGCACATTCTTTCGCCAAGTAGAATTAACTATTTTGTAGACGGAGACACCCTGATTGAAGAACATATTGCAGGCATACCCGGTGATGTGTTTATCAAGGATTTTGTGAAGCGGCCGACCACCAATAAAGTGCGCATTGCCAAAGAATTTGTGAAGTTTAACGAGCGTTGCTTTGTGCGCCTGCTCGGCGACATGCGCTCTTACAATTATGTGGTAGATGTCACGCCAGATTTCGAAGACGAGCAGTATAGAGTGCGGCCAATAGATTTTGACCAGCAGACCTACGAAGGGAAAAAGACCATGTACCTGCCGCAGTTTTTTAAAGATAATAACGCCATAGTTGATCTGGTGGTGACGCTCTTAAAGCCTGATGTGGTAAAGCAGTACCAGAATGAAGAGCGAACGTTGATGTTCCGCCGCCTGCGCTCCTCCCGTTATCGTCTGAAAGACCTGATAGACTGCATGCGCAACGACACTATCTCAACGCCTGATAAAATAGAGCAGCTAAAGCAGGAGCTGGCGCAGCATCATAAATCAGACGAATTCCTGAAATGTGCCAACATGGGCGAAATAGTACGGCTAAACCTTAAAATCATACTTACCAAAGCCCCGAAGCTGAAGCAGGCGTAAAGCTAATACTTTACTGCGGCACCAAGTCTTTATACTTGTTATTAGTTACAAACAGAGTAATAGCACATAACTGTCATCTCGACGATAGGAGAGATCTTCTCTGAATTCCAGATAGATATCTCATTTCATTCGAGATGACAGGAGAAGGCTGGGGGCAAGTATAAAACTTAACCTACAGCCGCTCCAAATCCTTGCGGGTACGATCGCTGTGCTCTAGATTACCGGTATTAACGGTGCTGGCTGGCTCAAACATTAAAACCTCTGCTTCCACGTTGGCCACAGGCTTATGCTCTACACCTCGAGGCACAATCATAAACTCCCCTGGCCGTAGCGTTACAACCTTATCGCGCAGGTGCAATTCAAATTCTCCTTTTATCACCATAAAGAACTCATCTTCGTGCTCGTGGTGGTGCCAATCGAAGGGGCCCAGAAACTTTGCCAGTTTTACCTGCTGCCCGTTCAGCTCGCCTACAATGCGCGGGTTCCAATGATCCTGAATCTGGCTAAACTTCTCTTTAAGTATAACTTTATCTAAACCTTGCGTTTCCATAAAATGATTTATCTAAACTAATTCTAAATAACTTTGTGTTTTAATTGGACTGATTCTAAATAGTGATTAGATTTGCAGTATAGTCTTGAGGACTACAGCTAAGATACGCCCCATGAAGCATACAGCCACACATACAGCCGATATTTATACTTCAGAAACAGGTTCTGTTCATCAGTGCGACCGTAGGAACCGGTTGGTTTTGAACTTTGCAGGTCAGTTAACTGTGCTGAAGGTAGAGGCGTTTCTGAGGCTGAAACGAGTAGTGGATAGTATCGATCTGGAGGCGATGGCTAGCTGCCCTGCACGCTCCGCTGATTACGAAATTATCTCTGTTTGCGGCTGTGACCGCTGTTTTGTGCTTACCCTGGCTGAGCTTATTGCTTTCAGAGAGTTGCTTAATGCTGCGCGTTTTATGATGGAGCTTAACAGTATGCTGCACCAGTACCTGAATGCAGAGTTGGTATAAGAAAAGGTTTTCGATTTGATAGAAGGAAGAGCACAGCTAACAAGTTGTGCTCTTTTTATTTAGACTGCTTCCGAATTTCCAGAGAGTATTGCTATCCAACAACCAATGTTCTTTATTTGAGGTATCTATAAGGAGCACTAGATTAGGTGCCGTAGAAGAGTATTACAGAAACACCCAATTTATATGAAGGATTTACTAAGACTTAGAACCTCTCTTACAGAGAGTATAGAACAAATACTGAACGAACAGATTAAGATGGAAGCAGAGGCATCGGCTATGTACTTAGCCATGAGTAGCTGGTGCGACCGTAATGGCTTTGACTTTAGCGCGGGCTATTTTAAGAAGCAATCCGATGAGGAGCGTGAGCATATGCTGCGTCTGTTCAAATATGTGTCAGACATGGGCGGCCGCGCTGTTTCTCCCGAAATCAGTGGTGTGCAGGTTGAGTTTGATTCGTTCAGAAACGTGTTTGAAATGGCTTTACAGCAGGAAATTGCTGTTACGCAATCTTTTAACCGCATTGCCGACAAGTGCCAGAAAGAGAAAGACTACGTTACCTTCTCCTTTATACAGTGGTTCCTGATGGAGCAGATTGAAGAAGAGTATGTAGCTCGCCGTGCCCTCGAGCTATTTGAGTTGATTGGCGAAGAAGGTACCGGGCGTTACGAAATTGATAAGCGAGTACCTAAAATCTCATACGAGAACACGTACGAAGCATAGTACATGCATCACTTATAAACAGAAAGGCCTCTAAGCTAGCTTAGAGGCCTTTCTGTTTATAAAGTTTTTACTCGGATTTGTGAAGTATGTGATGCTGAAAAGCCTCCTTAGCCTTATGTTCATCAGTATGAGCTAGCCAGGCATTGGCTGGTTGCATGCTGATAACCGGGGCGAAATCACAACGGTCTGTGCAGTCGGTTTTAACCACCTCTACCTGCCCCTTTAGCCCCGCATCCTTAATCATACTTCTGAACAGCTTGCTCAGGTCTTTGCCGCCTTTCTTTTTACACTTGCTACCTGTGCATACATAAATAACTTTATCGGGGGTATTAAAACTTTTGCTCATGTATCGGTTGTACGGAAAACTGGTAAGTGTAAGTTTTGGAAGAGCAAATATACACAAGTAGATCAATTATAAATCTTTATACAGCTACCAGCATCTTTTTCTGTAGCCAGTCCTGTGCATCTGTCAATTTAGTGAAAACCCGCATCTCAAAAGCATCCCCAGTATAGGTTATCATTTTATTTGCTGCAGCCTCAGCAAAAGAGTCTTGATTTACGACGTGGGCATGATATCGTAACCCGGCTTTTTTTGCTGCCGGAATCCAGTCAGTTCTTATCCAAGTTAAAGATTTTTCCCAGGGGCCTACTAGTTCACGGTTATCTGTTAAAGAGTAGCTGCAGTCTGATTCCTCTAATAATTCCAGAAAGGAGATAGCGCCCTGGCGAACATTATCTGTGCTTACATAGCCTGTCCAGTTATTATAAAGCCACTTGTTCTTTTGGTCAAGTTGTATGGTTAAGTATGTCTTGCCGGTTGCGCTCTTTAGTTCTATCATGTTCTCACTCTCATTATCATCTGCTGACCTTGGTAACTATAACTTTAGAGAGTTAGTTCGGATAACATGGAGGAATTGAATATTTGGGTTACATAAAACTACATTTATTTTTAACTTAATTTATAAGTGTATGTAAGTGAGATTTTTGTGATGATAAGTGCAGCATTGAACTACAGCAAGGGCTGCAAATAAGATAATGTGATGAGCTTGGCACCAAACAAAAACAGCAGAAGCAGGAGCAACTACCTGCTCCTGCTTCTGCTGTTGAATTTGAAGTGACGCTTATGAAGCCTGGCGAGGCTTTGGCAACGGTTTGCGTGGTAACTTTTTGTCGCGCATGGCAGTGTGGTAAACCATAGATGCCACAATTGTAGCCGCCTGTTTCAAGTCGTCGGCCTGCAGACGATCATAAGAATCCTGGTTGGTATGGTGGGTGCGGGTGTCGTAGTCAATCTCGTCTTGTATAAACTGGAAGCCAGGCAGACCAACAGCATCAAATGAGAGATGGTCTGTGCCTCCCGTATTTCTGATAGTAACCGTTGTAGCGCCCAAGTCATGGAAGGGAGCTAGCCAGGCTTCCATAAGCGGGCGTACTGCATCGTTGCCTTGTAAATAAATGCCCCGGATTTTGCCGGTACCATTGTCGAGGTTATAGTATGCTGATAGCTTTTCGTGCTCCTTAGTTAGTTGCATTGTTGCCGGGTCGCCGAAATGCTGCTTTACATAGCCTCTGGAGCCGTGTATACCTTGCTCTTCACCTGTCCAGAGCGCAATGCGGATGGTGCGTTTTGGTTTGATACCCATAGACTGCAGAATCCGAACAGCTTCCATCATTACTGCTACGCCGGCTGCATTGTCGGTAGCACCTGTGGAGCCATGCCAGGAGTCAATGTGGCCACCTAGCATTACTACTTCATTCTTTAGTTTTTTATCTGTGCCCGGTATTTCTGCGACCACATTGTAGCCTTTCATGTCGTTGTCGAAGAAGCGGGTTTTAGTTTCCACTTCCAGTTTTACAGGCTGGTTTGCTTCTAGCAGGCGCACGATGCGATTGTAATCTTCCAGGCCCAATTCCAGTTCAGGAAGTGCAGGCTTGGCATCAGGTGCATAAGGTGCGCCATTGCTGGTAAAGTGCGTGCCGTGCATGCCTCCGCGAGTGCTAAGCACAACTGCTGCTCCTTCTTCTTTAAAGAACTCTACGGCTTTGTTGCGTAAGGCCATGCGGGCGCGGTATTCCGCGATGCGCTCTGGTGTCCAGCTGCTCTGGGTTCTGCTGGCTTCCAGGCTCATAGCCATTTCGTGCAGTTCTTCTTCAGAATATCGCTTGGCATCGGCTGCAAAAGTAGTCTTCGCTTCGTTATCGATTTTGGTAAGTATAATTTTGCCCGCCAGTTTGCCTTTATACTGCTGCAGGTCTTCTTCCTTGTCCAGCGTCACAAGTATAGCCTCTGCTTTCACTTCTCCATTGGTGCTGGGCGTCCATGCTTTTGGTGTGGCGATTAGTTGCTGGTAGTATGGTGCCGCCATCGCAATGTATGATTTCTCTATTTCCCAGCCACGGCCAAAGTCTCCCCACTCTTCTAGGTGTGCATTTTTTAAACCCCACTCCGTTAATTGTTTCTTAGCCCAGTCGTTGGCACGTGCCAGCCCAGGAGAGCCAGATAAACGCGGCCCCGACACATCTGTCAGGTAAAAAGCAATTTTCATTACCTGCGAGTTCTGCAGGCCTTCCTGTTTAATGCGGTGCACCATGTCAAGGTCCACAGGCTCCTGTTGGGCCTTCGCTACAAAGGCCACCTGCAGCATAAGGGCTAAAGCGAGTAGTGAGGTTTTTTTCATAAGGTTAAATAAAGGTTGTAACGTTAATTGGTAGTATAAATAAAGACAAGTTTTACTACATAGGCAAGTATAGGTGCAGGCAATGCTCTGTCAAGTAAAGCATTATGCTGCTTGTATAGAATAATAGGAGATTAAATGCTGTAAGTGTAATATAGTAATTTAAACCCTATTACTTATCTGTAGTCTATACTTCAACTAAACTTCAATCTATCGACTATGATCATCACCAAAAACAGATCAGCAAAGTGTGTGGGAGCACACCTGCTGTGCCTGCTGCTCCTGGGCGGATCTGCACCTGCTGCCCTGGCACAAGGAGGGCAGGATGTAAACGTGGGCTATCAGCGCCCCCCAGAAACCATAGCAGCCATTATCGAAGCACCTAACACGCCATCGGTCAGTATCAGTGGCAAAGGCGATTGGATGCTTCTGCTTGAAAGCCCAGGCTACCCAAGTATAGAGGAAGTGTCGGCACCGGAAAGCCGCCTGGCCGGTATGCGCATCAATCCTGCTACAAACGGCCAAAGCCGCGGCTACTATTACAATGCACTCACCCTAAAGAAGGTAAGCAACGGAGAGGAGTTTCAGATTAAAGGCTTACCGCAAAATGCAAAGCTGTCGAATATTACCTGGTCTCCTGATGAAAAGACAATTGCTTTTACGAACACAATAGCAAATGGCATAGAACTGTGGATGGCAGACCTGGGCACCAGGCAAGCAAAAAAACTAACAGAAGCTGTGGTGAATGATGCCTACAGCGGAAGCCCATTTGAGTGGCTCGCCGATAGCAAAACGCTTGCGGTAAAGTTTGTGGACGAGAAGCGTGGCGAAATGCCTAAAATGCCCACAGCGCCTGCTGGCCCGACGGTGCAGCAGAACATGGGCAAGGTGAAGCCTTCGCGTACTTACCAGGATTTGCTGAAAAACCGCTACGATGAGCAGCTGTTTGATTACTACATGCAGACGCAGCTGAAGCTGGTGACGCTGGATGGGCAGCAGCAGCCGATAGGGGAGGCGGGCATCATCAAAAGCTTTGATACATCCCCCGATGGACAATACTTGTTGGTTGAGACAATTCAAAAACCCTACTCTTACCTGGTGCCGCATTACTACTTTCCTTATAAAGTAGAAGTATGGAACCGCAACGGTCAAAAAATAAAGGAGCTGGCACAACTGCCACTGGCCGAAGATATACCGATTGCGTTTGATGCCGTGGCCAAAGGCCCGCGCGGCTATAACTGGAGACCTGATGTACCTGCTACGTTATATTGGGCAGAAGCGCAGGACGAGGGAGACGCGAACAAAGAGGCTGCCATCCGGGACAATGTATACATGCTGGCTGCTCCCTTCACAGCAAAACCTGCCAAGTTAGCTTCTACCAAATACCGCTATCGTGGCATGAGCTGGGGTGATAATATGGCCATCGTGAACGAGCGCTGGTGGAAAAACCGTATGGAACGCAGCACGCTGGTTGATCCAAGCAAACCTTCAAAGGCTGGCGTAGTGCTGATCGAGCGCTCTTACGAAGACAACTATACTGATCCGGGTTCGCCTGTTTTCACCAAGAACAAGTATGGCCGCCGTGTGCTGCTCACAGATAAAAAGAAGCAGAATATCTACATGATCTCTGAAGGTGGCTCTCCCGAGGGTAA
The DNA here is from genome assembly GCF_042678745.1 of Pontibacter rugosus. NCBI lineage: Bacteria > Pseudomonadati > Bacteroidota > Cytophagia > Cytophagales > Hymenobacteraceae > Pontibacter > Pontibacter rugosus. The sequence goes on from NZ_JBHTLD010000110.1 coordinate 11,006, forward strand.
CCGTCCATACGTAAGCGAGTTCAACCTGAAATCTAAGAAAGCAGATATCTTATGGCGCTCAGAGGCTCCTTATTATGAGCGTCCGGTAGATATTATTGATCTGAACAGCAAAAAAATCATCACGAGAAGAGAATCTGAAAATGATCCGCCCAATTATTTTGTGCGCGACATGGATGACAAGCAGCTGACGCAGATTACAAAGTTTCCGCACCCGAACCCACAACTGGAAGGTGTGCAAAAGCAGATGCTGCAGTACAAGCGTGAAGATGGGGTGAACCTGACAGCCGTTTTATACTTGCCAAAGGACTTCAAGAAAGGCGATGCCCCGTTGCCGATGTTACTGTGGGCTTACCCGCGTGAGTTCAAAAACGCTGCTGCTGCCGGTCAGGTAAAAAGTTCTCCTTACGAGTTTACGCGTATCAGCTGGGGTTCTCCTTTGTTCTGGGTAACGCAGGGCTATGCCATACTTGATAGAACGGATATTCCGATTGTAGGTGAAGGCGATGCGCAGCCAAACGATACCTATGTGAAGCAGCTGGTATCAAGTGCGAAAGCGGCTATAGATGAGGTAGTGAAAATGGGTGTGGTTGATCCGAAGCGCGTTGCCGTGGGCGGGCACTCATATGGAGCCTTTATGACGGGTAACCTGCTGGCGCACTCAGACTTGTTTGCTGCCGGCATTGCCCGAAGCGGAGCCTATAACCGTACCCTGACGCCGTTTGGTTTTCAGGCAGAGGAGCGTACCTACTGGGATGCACCGGAAGTATACTTCCAGATGTCGCCTTTCTCCTTTGCAGACAAAGTGAATGAGCCGATTCTGCTTATACATGGTGAGGCAGATAACAACTCAGGTACTTTTCCGATCCAAAGCGAGCGCTTCTACAATGCGTTAAAAGGACATGGTGCTACGGCCCGTCTGGTATTTTTGCCAGCAGAGAGCCACGGGTATCGTGCTAAAGAATCTGTCTTACACATGTTGTGGGAGATGGACCAGTGGCTGGAGAAGTATGTGAAGAACCGCCCGGTACAATAGGCTATCGGTTTATACTTAATAGCGCCCCGGTTACTTTGGTAGCCGGGGCGTTTTGTTTCTTCTCCAACGTATAAAACTAAATCATGCCTTAGGTACGTACCTAGCCATACTTCCCAAATCATATAAATTGAAACTCAGCATCATCATACCCACACTTAACGAAGAAGCCGAAATAGGCAAGCTGTTGGTATACCTGCAGCAGCACACAAGTATAGGTACAGAGATAATAGTGGCAGATGGACAAAGCACCGATGCTACTCGACGCATTGCTGAGGAAATGGGGGCAAGGGTGCTGTTGAACGGATTTAAAGGTCGCGCACCGCAAATGAATGCCGGAGCGATGGCTGCATCGGGAGATGTTTTATACTTCCTGCACGCAGATACCTATCCGCCCGCCGGGTTTGAAGCACAGATAAGGAAGGCAGTAGAAGAAGGTTTTGGCAGTGGCTGCTTTCGACTGAAGTTTGATGTGCCGCATTGGTTTTTGCGCATAAATGCTTGGTTCACCCGGTTTGATGTAAATGCTGTGCGCTTTGGAGATCAGAGCCTGTTTGTACTGCGGGATATATTTCATGAAAGCGAGGGCTTTGATGAGCGTCTGCTTTTACTGGAAGATCAGGAGATAATTGAGAGGTTGCGCCGCATCAAGCCATTTATAGTGCTGCCGCATCGGGTCACTACCTCGGCCCGTAAGTATAAAGTGCACGGAATTTACCGTTTGCAGGTAGGCTATTACCTTATTTATACTTTATACAAACTTGGAGTACCGCAGGAGCAACTAATGCTGGTTTATAAACGGTTGCTACGAAAGGGGTAGCTGTTTTCGTAACCAGTTCTTAGCCTCTGTATACGAACTGAAATGCCTGTTGGTGCAGGTGCCCGTTGCCTCCGAAATCCCTTCTACTTGCTCTACTGCCAGCTTTGTGAAGATATTCTCAGGTACAAGTACAGCAGCGAAAAGATACAGTGCAGGGGTTTGCTTAGCAAGGCTTGGGATCATGGCATGCCCTAGCCAGCGTTGGTCTTCTGGAGCCACAGCGCCTAGCTTCAAAGTATTTACAAGAAGCCTGTTTACCCGCACTTTTCCCATCAAAAGCAGCAACTCGTGGTGTATGGCACGGAATTCTTCTGATGCACCACTGCGTTTATAAGTCAGTACCAGTGCCTGCAGTTCTGTGTCGTGCCGGATCTCGCAGTAGGTGCTGTTGTTAAGAACAGTATACGTTTTCTTTTCGGCTACCATACATTAACTATTTTAGCTCGTTTCAGAGAGCCAAAATAGACTTTTCAGGTTTACTCAGCAACTCTATGTCTTACGAAAGGGTGCTTAATTTGAATCTGGCTTAAAAAAGTAGTAATTTATTCGCCTAAAAAACTATCAATCAAATGAAAAAAACATACTTCTATCCGTTTTCTGCGGTGCTGGCTGGTATGCTGCTCGGGGGCTGTAGCTCTTCCTCTACCACAGAGGGCAACACAGCAAGTACAGCCAATACAGCAGAGGTGAGCATGGGGCGAGGCATCGACCTGGCTAACCTGGACACCACGGTAAATCCATGCGAGGACTTTTATCAGTATGCCAACGGTGGCTGGGTAAAGAACAACCCGATTCCTGCATCAGAAAGCCGTTGGGGCTCTTTTAACGAGTTAGCAGAAAAGAACAATGCCATCTTACGCGACCTGCTTACGGAGGCAGCATCTAACGCTACTGCACCCAAAGGCTCAGCTTCACAGTTAATAGGTGATTTCTATGCGGTAGGAATGGATTCTGTAGCTGCTAACCAAGCGGGTGTTCAGCCAATCAAAACAGAGCTGGACAGAATAAATGCAGTGAAGACGACAGATGAATTGGTGAAAACGGTTGCTGACCTTAAAGCCAAAGGTGTGAGCGGGTTCTTCAGTATGTATGTGTCTCAGGACGATAAGATCAGTACGCAATACGCGTTACAGGCAGGGCAGGGCGGTTTAGGCCTGCCTGACCGTGATTATTACCTGAAGGATGATGAGCGCTCAAAAACCATACGTACCGAATATGCGAAACATTTGCAGAACATGTTCCAGTTGCTGGGCGAGGATGCAGCCGCAGCGCAGAAGAAGGCGAAGACGGTGATGAGTATCGAAACCAAGTTGGCACAGGCTTCCAAAGCCCGTGTAGACCTGCGCGACCCCTACGCCAACTATAATAAAATGACCATTCAGGATTTTACGAAGCAAAACCCGAACCTGAAAGTAAGCCAGCTGCTGTCTGGAATGGGCGTTACGGCTGCCAAAGAAATCATTGTTGGCCAGCCTGCTTTCTTCAAGGAGCTGAACAGCATGCTGAAGAACGTATCACTGGATGATTGGAAAACATATACTACGTGGCACCTTGCCCGCACTAATGCGCCATACCTGAGCCAGGATTTTGTGCAGGAGAACTTCAACTTCTACGGCAAAGTACTGAGCGGAGCCAAGGAGATGCAGCCACGCTGGAAGCGAGTGCTTCGTGCTACAGATGGTGCACTGGGAGAAGCACTGGGGCAGCTGTATGTGCAGAAAACATTCTCGCCGGAGGCTAAGCAGAAGGCGATTGATATGGTAAACAACCTGCAGGAGTCGTTTAAAGAACACGTGCGCGATTTAGATTGGATGAGCGAAGAAACAAAGGAGCGTGCACTACAAAAACTAAATGCCTTTGCCGTAAAAATAGGATATCCTGACAAGTGGGAAGATTATAAAGGACTTGACATCAGCCGCGATTCTTATGCAGCCAACGTGATGCGGGCCAGCCAATATGCCTTCCGTGACAACATAGGTAAGATCGGTAAGCCAGTGGATCGTGAGGAGTGGTTTATGTCACCACCGACTGTTAATGCCTACTACAACCCGACAATGAATGAGATCGTGTTCCCGGCAGGTATTCTTCAGCCACCGTTTTTCGATCCTAACGCAGATGATGCCGTGAATTACGGAGGAATGGGCGCTGTTATCGGTCACGAACTAACGCATGGCTTTGATGATCAGGGAGCGCAGTATGACTATGAAGGTAACCTGAAAAACTGGTGGTCAGAAGCAGATAAAGAGCAATTTACGGCACGAGCCAACGCCGTAGCAGACCAGTATGATCAGTATACGGTTCTTGATAATTTGCACGTAAATGGAAAGCTTACTTTAGGCGAAAATATTGCAGATATCGGCGGCCTTAACATTGCCTATACTGCTTTACAAAAAGCTCTGGAAAAGAAGAATCCAGGTAAAATAGCTGGATTAACACCAGAGCAGCGCTTCTTCCTGGCTTGGGCACAGATTTGGCGCGTGAACATGCGTGATGAAGCGCAGAACCAGCAAATCCTGACTGATCCGCACTCACCGGGCCGTTTCCGTACCAATGGGCCGCTTGCTAACATGCCACAGTTCTATCAGGCTTTTGGTTGTGAGCAGAATGATGCGATGGTGCGCAGCGATGAGAAGCGAATCAAGATCTGGTAGTTGATTTAGCAGGTGCTCATACTCAGTGAAACCTGCCAAATCTAGTTATATAAAAGGCACTGCAGTGATGTAGTGCCTTTTATTTTGAAGTACAGTGTGAAATTTTAGTCCTGTGTTAACGCTCGTCTATGCTGTTGTATGCCAGGAGAATTTTTGTTGATAAAACTCTTCCAAAGATGGTTTGCGGGCGCAAGCTATAACATAGATTGATGCACCAGCACATCTGAGTAACCCAGTCATTCTAATAAATACTTTTACTCTTTAACGATTTTAATAGTGTGTGGAATAACCCGGCGCGGCCAATCAGAGGCATCTACAGGTTCCTGCTCAATTTTCTCTACTACGTCCATGCCTTCCACCACTTCTCCGAACACAGTATATTCTGTATCCAGGCCAGGCTCACCACCAACCGAGAGGTAAGTTTGCTCTTGCGCCAGTGTGTAGTCGATGCCGTGTTTTTGCTCGAAAGCCAGTAGTTCGTCTTTAGAAACAGACTCTCCTGTTACGATATAGAAGTTATGGGAAGATGATTCTTTATCTGGGTTGCGGTCATCTCCGTAACGTGCCATGGCTAATGCGCCACGTTTGTGTATATACTTTGGGTTAAATTCTTGAGGTATTTTATAAGCTCCCTGGCTCATGGTGCGCTCATCAGAATCGCCACCCTGAACGGCAAAGCCTTGCACTACCCTGTAAAACTCGCCTTGATTGTAAAACCCTGCCTTGGTAAGACGAACAAAATTAGCTCTGTGCAACGGCGTGTCCTTATAAAGCCGCACTTTAATCTCACCGTAGCGTGTGCCGATTACAGCCAGACTGTCCTGGTTGTTCTGCCCGAATGCCTGTAGTTTCTCAACTGCATTATCAGTAGTAAGTGGCTCAAGCTGACCGTTATTAGCTGCAGAAGCTTCTTCTTGGTTAGTATTAGCTTCATCCGTGCTGTTGTTACAGCTATATAGCGGCAGCAGACAGGCCGCCAGTAGCAGGCTGCGATAGAAGGGCGACAAAAAGGTTCTTTTCATAGAATTATCATTAGTTCTCTAT
>NZ_JBHTLD010000111.1:0-16518 GCF_042678745.1 Pontibacter rugosus
TTATTTAGAATAAGTCTAAATAAAAATGTAAATTGCAGAATCTAAAATCAGACGCAACGAAAATGCATAAATTCATTAAACTGATAAATTTGCCGACGCTGGTATGGGTATTAATGATGTTGCTATGGCCAGGAAAGATACTGGCCAGCGATCAGGATAAAAGCGTCCAAACTATCATTCACCTGCTGGATTATATCGCCCGGGACTATCCGGCTGCAGTACAGCAAGGCACCATTTACAATGCGGGCGAGTATGCTGAAATGAAAGAATTCAGCCGCACAACTTACCGTACAGCAGAGCAGCTGCAATCCATCAGGAATGAAAAAGAACTGCTGTCTAAATTTCAGCAACTGAATGATAGAATTGAGGAAAAATCATCGGCTGACAGCATCGCTGCCCTGGCAAAGAACATTAAAACAGAGGTTATCCGCCTGACCAATTACCAGGTGGCACCGACCCGGTGGCCTGACTTGGCATTAGGGAAAAACCTTTATATGGTCAATTGTGTCCCATGCCATGGTACGCAAGGCAGTGGGCAGGGCAAACTTGCCAAAGGCCTGCGTCCTGCCCCTACTAATTTCCTGGATAGTGTCCTGCTGCGCGGAGTATCGCCATTTCAGGCGTTCAATACTATTCGCCTGGGAATTGCGGGAACAGCCATGAGAGGCTTTGAAGAACTGTCCGATGAGGAGGTATGGGAGCTGGCGTTCTATGTAAAGTCGCTGCGCTTCCGGGATACCGGCATAGACAGTACTGCCTTGGAAAAATTGTTTAACCAGGCTGAGGCAGACGTTACTCTTTCTGATGCCGCTACGCTCAATGACCGGGAACTCCAGGCGAGGCTGTCGGAAAGCGGAGAAAAAGCAACTGCTAAGGTGGCGGCAGTCCGTTTGCATTCACCGGAAGGCCATTCTTTAAACTCCCTGCAACTGGCCCGGGAGTATATAGCGGGTTCGCTCGACGCCTACCGCAAAAGTGCCTTTGGTGTTGCCCGCCAAAAGGCACTGGCTGCCTATCTGGAGGGCATCGAGCCCGTTGAGGCACAATTACGGGCTAATGATCCCCAGTTCACGGTAGCTATCGAAGCACAAATGCTGCGCCTGCGAAAAGCTGTTGAAGACCGGAAACCGGTAGGCCAGGTGAAGAAAGAAGCGGAAAAATCACTGGAAATGGTCTCACAGGCGGGAAAACTGATCCAAGATACCAAGCTCACTTTCTGGCTGTCTCTCTTGCTGACTGCTTCCATTCTGCTGCGGGAAGGGGTGGAAGCTTTTCTGATAATTGCAGTGGTGTTAGCCATCATTCGCACCAGCGGCACAAAGAAAGCGTTGCCTTGGCTGCACGGCGGCTGGCTCGCTGCTATCCTTGTGGGGCTCTTGGGGTGGTTCTTCTCAGGCTGGATTCTGGAGATTAGCGGCAGGGGCAGGGAAATGATGGAGGGCGCCGTCTCTTTGCTGGCCGTTGTAGTCCTGGTTTTCGTAGGTTTCTGGCTGCATAGTAATTCCCATGCCAGGCAGTGGAAAGCTTTTATTGAGGACAAGGTGCATCGGCTGCTCAACAAAGAAAGGATGATCGGATTGGCCGTTTTCTCCTTTATGGTAGTGTTTCGCGAAGCCTTTGAGTCTGTTCTCTTCCTGCGGGCCATCAGCCTGGAAACTTCCCCTGAAAACCAATCTGCCATAGGCTTTGGAGTAGCGGCCGCTTTTATTGTCATCGCTTTGCTTGTAATACTTTTCCTAAGATTCTCGCAAAGGATACCTGTCCGGCAGTTGTTCCGCTATTCTTCCTGGGTGGTTACCCTGCTGGCGGTCATCCTCATAGGAAAAGGAATCCACTCTATTCAGGAATCCGGCATATTCTCCGTCACCGGTCTCCCGCTGGACTTCCGAGTGGATTGGCTGGGCCTGTATCCTACAATGGAGACCGTTCTATCCCAGGCGTTACTGCTGGCCGTTATTCTCAGCTTGGGGTATCTGAACAGCAGGAAGTTTAAATTGAATGGTTAAATCGTCACCAGCCATCCTGTTTACAAAGGCCCGCCGGCTCCCGGAACACTAAGGCTTTTTCTGAAGTTTGCACAGTTGCTCGTTTGGTATTTTGCTGCATAGTTCTTCTTTTAGGAACAAACAGAGCAGTTCTGCTTGTTCTGTTATTAAAGAACCATTATGCAAAAAAAGTATTTCATTCGATCCGTAAGTTTTATTTTAGCTGCCTTTGTTGTTTACTTTAGCATGGGCTTTACCCTCCAAAGGCAGTGAGCCGACCTTGGTAAAGGCAGCAGCAATAGAGCCAGCTAAAGTGAGCAAGACCGCAGGGTACGTACCTGCTAATACTTACAAAGCAGATGCCTCCCCTTTAAAGACATTTGAGCAATATGTTGAGAGCAGTTACCAGGCAGCTGGTTTAGCACAAGCGGGGCTTTCGCTCGAAACATTTCGGGAAGCGGTAACGGGTTATCATAATATGATGTCCGCTAACCTGGTTTCACCAGACAAACCACTTATTACCATCATAGATTTTAACCAGTCGAGCAAGAACCGTCGCCTGTGGGTCATTGATCTGCAAGCAAATAAGGTAGTATACAATACCTGGGTGGCCCACGGCCAAGGCAGTGGTGGCGAATTCGCTACTACTTTCTCGAACACGCCCGGTTCCTACCAGAGCAGCCTTGGCTTTTATCTTACCCGAGGCACTTATGAAGGTAAGAATGGTAATTCTTTGAAATTAGAGGGGCTTGATGCGGGATTCAACACCAACGCCCTGAAAAGATATATTGTCGTGCATGGGGCGGCTTATGCAAACGCCGACGGAATCAAGGTCAACGGCCGCCTGGGGCGTAGCCAGGGGTGCCCTGCGCTGCCTTTGGATCTTGCGCAACCCATCATCAAGACCATAAAAAACAAAACACTGCTTTACATTGACGGTCCCTCTAAGGCCTACTCTTCTTCCTATTTAGATGTAGAGCAGGCAGCCCTTTGCCTCAGTATGGACAAAAAAGGCGAAGGTCATCTTCAGGCATAACATAGGGCGCAGAGGTGTGAGTTATAGGCTAAAGTAGTAGACATTGATCAGCCTTAATGCACTGCCACCCATTGGCTTACCCAGGCTATTTCTGGCAGTAAAGTTGCATTAATAAGTGTAGGAACGGATAATGCAAAAATCCACGTTAGTACTACTTTAACTTCCTTATTCTTTGTAAGTTGGAACGTTCGAGTCGGATAACGCACCTACCTTTAAAAAACTAAAAAAACAAAACCCGGTAGACTGTTAGCAAGCTTCAAAAGCAGGAACTTCTTTCATCGCGAAGCATGGTTGTATTATTTACCGCATTTTAATTAGTAGCACAGAAGTTGCGTTTCCTGGAGGAGGAGGAAGTGGAGCTGCCTGCAAACAGCAGCCTTCGGCAAATAGCGCTGGTTCGCCACGGAGAGCCAGACTTGCAGAAAACAGGTAAGTTTTCTTATAACCAGGCCAGGCAGTTCGTTCAGGACTATGACAGCGTGGGGATAGTGGTGCCGGATACTCCCTTTTTAAAAGTGGAGGACCCGGATGACATTGCTGTCTTCGCCAGCTCTATCAATCGCGCCAAGGCAACAGCGCACTATATTTTCGGGGCAGACAGGGAAATGACTGTTTCACCCGACTTTCGGGAATTTGAAACGGCTATGGGCAAGCACAGCCCCAACATGAGCATGCCCATTAAATTTTAGACCGCCACGGCCCGTATCAAATGGATGCTGGGCATAGACTGGCAAGGGGTCAAGAATTTCGCTGATGCCCGAAAACGGGCACGGAAGGCTGCGCAGGTTTTAGCTAAGGCAACTGATGAGAAGCCGGAAGTTGTGCTGGTGGCCCATGGCCTGCTGAACCGTTACATTGAACAAAATCTGAAAGATATGGAATGCTTTTGAAGGCCTTATTTATATGACTTTCATCCGTAAAGTCCATTTCGTAGGCAATCTCTGAAATAGTAAGGTCGCTGAATTTTAGCCTGGTTTGTATCAGATTAAGCTTGTACCGGGTAATGTAATTTTTGTTTGATTTGCAGATTGTCAAGATGAATGACGTGCGCCGAAAATTTTACTTGGCACTGTGATAGTGTTCTGAACTTTCCAGTACTGCCTTGGAGGCAATGCAGCCAACACTAAGACAGGTGCCACCCAGTACATCGTATTTTTCAACTAAAGCCGTTTTCAGACCCAACTGACCGCCCCGGATGGCACAAACGTAACCTCCGGGGCCGGAGCCGACAATAATTACACCGTACGTCATTGTTACTTTTTTTTAGCTATTTAATGGTTTGCACTTCCTTTCTTTGTTTCCTGCGCATCCTTCAGGATTTTATAGCCACCCCATAAACTAATCAATACAACAATTACTCCTACCACCAAATCAGGAATAGATGATTTGAAGAGCATGACCCCTAAACCTGATACAACAATCCCGAGGTTTATCCACATGTCGTTATCAGTAAAAATGATGGAAGCTTTTATGTGTACGCCGCCTTTTTCATCGGACTTCAGCAGACGAACAATCCAATAATTACTTGCCGTATTGATGATAGCAACAACAATCATTGCCCAGCCCACGGGCTCAGAACCTTCAAGAAACTTCTTGATCACATCCACTAAAAGAAGAATGCCCATTCCTATTAGAAAAATGCCTGAAAAAGTAGCTGCCCGCACTTTGGCCTTCATGCTTTTTCCTACTGCATACAGGCTTACCAGGTAAACAGCCATGTCGCCTGAACTATCCAGCGCCGTCCCTAACAAGCTGGAAGAACTGATAATGAATCCGACAATACCGGCCAGTGCCACCTGTGAAAAGTTTATCCAAGTTACTTTGATCAGAACCTTTCTTTCAGCCTTATTACTTGGGTTTGATTCTAATTTTTCATCACTCATATTTATTGTTTTTATAATGAAAGCTTGCTGCCCTTAAACTGGCTTTACGTTCGTGATGATGAATTTGCTTTCAGGAAACGTAGGCATCCGGCTCAGGCTAAAGCTCAGGTCCTGCGCAGGCACTTCGTACTGCATGTGGCTGACTAAAAATTCAACGGCCTGCTTCATGGTTTGAATGGTTACCCACTCTCCCGCACATCGGTGACCGGAGAGATGATGTCCCCCGCCTTGCGGAATAAAATTAAACGGGGTGCCATTCCAGTTAACAAAACGTTCCGGATTAAATTCTTCAGGATTTTGCCACTGCCTTGGATCGTGGTTTGTGCCATATAAATCCAAAAGCACCAACATGCCTTCTTTGATGGTGTAATTACGCCATGTGAACTGTTTACGGACCTGGGCGCCTACCATTGGGGCAAAAGGGTAAAAGCGCCTTACTTCCTGAACAAATGGCTCTGTCAAGTTGGCTGCACCACTCTTCAGTTTATCTCTGTACTGAGGATATTGTTGCAGGGCAAGGGCACAGAAAGTAATGTAGGTGGCAATGGCAACCGTGGGGCGCAGTATATTAATCAGCTCAACGGCTGCAACCTTTTGGTCAAGAAAGGTGCCATCCAGCTCACGGTGAAAAGCGATTACGTGAGCGGCCGTTCCTTTATCTGTCTGCATTTTCCCTTTTCGGATATTTTCTATAATGGAGCCAATCCATTTTTCAGCTCTGATGCGTGCCAGCCTGCCGCGCCACCACCGCCATCCAACACCGCCAAAGGCATCTACCATGGCACCAAAATCTTTTGCCCGCAGCCGCACTTCGCCTTCTTTTAAGGGCACCCCCGACCATTCGCACACCGCCCGGCAAAGGAGGGCCTGTACCTCATCAAAAAGAACAACCTCCTTTTGCCTTTCCCAGCGAATAACATAATCTTTCCAGACATGCGCTGTAATGTCCGACAATCTATGAAGATTTTCAGGCGACATCTGCGACATAAACATTTCCTTTCGTTTCCGATGCGCCGCATTGTCAAGTGTTTGTACACCCTTCTGCCCAAACAGGGTTTTTTGCACCCGCTTGGGCGTAGCGCCTTTTCGCTTAAATTTTTCCACGTCGTAAAAGACAGCCGCCGCTTCTGCACCGCTGATGCAGATGGCCGGCTTAAACATAAGCCGTGTCATGAAAATATCCGAACCATATTTTCTACATCGGTTAGGTATAAACAAATAGCCTTCTTGTAACAAGGCTATGGTGCTGTCTATGCTCTTGTCAATTGGGATGTTTGCCATGGTTAAATGATTTTAAGGTGGACCTTTAGTTTTGAAAAAGCTAAAATTACCTGTAACGTTTCCAACGTAATTTTACCATAACAGATTTCGACATACCTCTTTCTCCGATCAGAAATGAATAGCGCCTTTCCATCGATGCGGGTAAATGGTTAGTTTACGCTGCGTTCATTAAAAAACTTCCTCTGAAAAATTAAAATGGCAATCACACCAGTAAATACCCACACATCAGCCGTATTGAATACCGGGGAGAAAAACTCAAAGGGTTTGCCTCCCCAAACCGGCAACCAATCCGGAAGCGTCGTATTGAATATCGGGAAATACCACATATCCACTACATGCCCGTACATTAATCCTGCATATCCACCTCCAGGCGGAAAAGCTCTTGCGACATTCCACAGCGCCGGGTCGCTCTTTTCAAAAATCAGCCCGTAGAAAAGACTGTCAATCAAATTGCCCAATGCACCGGCATAAATGAAGGCAACACAGAGAATGAAGCCTTTATGGTACTTTTCTTTGATGAATTTTCGTAAATAAAAAGTACCCCCAATAACAGCAGCAAGGCGTAGAAGCGTTAGGGCAATCTTTGCAATGTCTCCTTCACCCAACTTCAATCCCCAGGCCATCCCGGGGTTTTCCAAAAAGTGCAGCCGGAACCAGTCCAACCCAAATACTTTGAGTTCTTCTCCATAGTAAAAGTTGGTTTTAATATAGACTTTAATGGCTTGATCTATGGCAACTAAAAGGAGGATTAAAACAAAAACATGTTTTCCTTTCATTAAAAATATTAGGCTGTGAAACAATATACTCCTGCTATTATCGATTCTATATTTTCATTCGCTGGATTCTAACAGCGTTCAGTATTGCCAACAGCGCAACACCCACGTCAGCGATAACGGCTTCCCACAAATTCGCTACGCCACCGGCTCCAAGAATCAGTACAATAACTTTCACTGTCATTGCCAGAATGATGTTCTGCCACACAATACGGCGGGTGTGCTTTCCGGCTCTGATGGCGGATACAATTCGTGAGGGCTGGTCGTTTTGAATGACAACATCGGCGGTTTCGATGGTGGCGTCACTGCCCAACCCGCCCATGGCAATCCCTGCATCTGCCAGTGCTATTACCGGCGCATCGTTTACACCATCGCCCACAAAGGCAATACGGCGCCCTTCGTTCTTAAGCCTTTGCACCTGTTCTACCTTTCCTTCAGGCAGCAAGTCGCCATACGCTTCGTCTATGCCAATTTGTTTTGCAACGTTGTCTACTACGCTTTGCTTATCGCCGGAGAGCATGACAGTTTTGATGGAAAGCGCATGCATATCTTTCACTGCCTGAAGCGCATCTTCCTTTATCTCATCGGCAATGGTGATATAGCCGACATATTGATTATTGAATGCCACCACGACGATGGTGTCTACTGTCTGCTCAATTTCTTTCGGGTAGGTAATTCCAAACTTGCGCATAAGCTTCAGGTTGCCCGCCAGGATTTCCTTTCCTTCAATTTTTCCTTTTAAACCGTGACCCGCAATTTCTTCTACATCTGTTGCCACCGTATCCCTGTCTATGTTATTGGCATAGTCAATAACAGCTTTCCCCACAGGGTGCGTTGAATTTCTTTCCAGTGCAGCCGTTAACCGTACCAATTCGTCTTTCTCGATTTTATTCGTCACCACCTGCTGCACCCGGAATACACCTTTGGTCAGGGTGCCTGTTTTATCCATGACGATGGTATTGACTTTGGTCATAACGTCTAAAAAGTTTCCGCCTTTGAATAGGATACCGTTGCGGGACGCAAGCCCAATACCTCCGAAATAACCCAGCGGAATAGACACCACCAATGCACAGGGGCAACTAATCACCAGGAAGACCAATCCCCGGTAAAGCCAATCGTCGAAAATGTAATCATCTACAAAAAAATAAGGAAGCGTTACCAATAAAAACGCCAGGGCAAAAACAATAGGTGTATAAACTTTTGCAAAGCGGGAAATAAATAACTGCGTCTGCGATTTGCGGGCAGTCGCATCCTGCACCATTTCCAGGATACGGCTTAACTTACTGTCCTTAAACAGAGCGGTTACCTTTGCCTCGCTTACTGTATTGAGGTTTATCATGCCTGCCAGCACCGGCTCGCCCTTATATTTCGTATCCGGTTTGCTTTCGCCGGTAAGGGCTGCCGTGTTAAAAGAGGCATTTCCCGAAACAAGTTCACCATCCAGTGCCACCTTTTCACCTGGTTTCATTTGTATCACTTCACCGATTTGCACTTCTGACGGATGAACAACCGTTGTCCTACCGTTCCTGACTACCGTCACTTCCTCGGGCCGTATATCCAGCAAGGCCTTGATGCTTGCCTTTGCCCTTTTTACGGCTACGCTTTGAAACCATTCTCCAACACCATAAAAAACCATAACAGCCACGCCTTCATCATATTCGCCGATGTAGAACGCTCCTAACGTTGCCACGCTCATTAAAAAAAACTCATTGAAAAAATCGCCACGGCTCGCCTTGCGAAACGCCAGGTCCAGCACTTTGTACCCTGCCAGCAAATAGGCTATCGCATTAATGATAAGTGCTGTCAGTTTATGAAATTCGATACCAAACCCATACTCGAGGGTCAGCATTACCGCCAGGATGCAAAATGCGGCAATCAGGTTCCAGTTCTCTTTGAATCCCAAATCAACTTTAATGGCCTTTCTTCCTGTATCCACCTTTACATCTCCTGGCAGGTTGTACCCATCCTGCTTAATTTCCTTCTTTTTGGCAGCATCATCCGTAATATCAGAAAGTTCCTCTCTTCCCAATGATTGTTTACTTGTTCTCTTATTCGGTTCCATACAATGCAGTTTAGTGTGTGAAAAATGAAATAACTCCTGTAACGATTAGGGTTATCCCGGTAATAATGCCGGCATTGTGTTCCCACTTATGCCAGTTAAGTTTCAGTGATCCTTTGTAGGCTAGCCGAACCCACAGTAACATCCCTGTCAGTGTGATAGCTGCATACAGTATGGCTATACTTGCCATCACCCACCACCCTTTGGTTCCGGCAAGAAGAAAATAAGCTTCTATCTCCATACACGGTGATAAAAGCATGGCTGTAACCAATGCCATAACTATCTTGTGCTTTGGCTTTCCGAAAAGCTGTTGCTGCTTTTCTACAAAATGATGCTGTTGATAGTGTTGACGTACAAAATAAAAGCCTAGCAAAACAAGGACAGCTGGTGCTACTACTTTCGTAAACTGCTCCATATTTTCGTTCAGCTCCGCCCCAATCAAGCTTAAAAGGACCCCAATAAGGATTGTACTTAAAATATGAGCTACTCCAGAAATCAACGTTATATTCAATGTCTCTGACAGGCTCCATCCTTCCTTTCTGCTAATTGCAAGCACCCGGCAGCCAATGATTAGGTACTACTGCGTGTAGTAAGCTGATTATAAGGCTACCGGTTATTATTTGAATCATTGCTTCTTTGTTGTCATTCTTACTACCATACTTTTCTTTTTTTATCCCAATTAAATTAAAGCTTCTGCAATGGAATCGCACTTAACCATCACACAGACTACAGAATCCTTGTACCAAAAGGTTTGCTTCCACTTTCCGGAAACGCTCCGGCATGGGCACAGCAGGTACTTTTGAGGTGGGCAAGCAGTACGTTTCTTTGCAGCCTTTACAATAAAAATGTACATGTACATCTTCAGGAGCACATACACATCCTTCTTCGCATAAAGCATACTTCCTAATACCTGTTCCGTCTTCTATGCAATGCACCAAACCTTTTTCTTCAAAAGTTTTTAAGGTTCTGTAAATAGTAACCTTGTCAGCCTTTACGAAAGCTGCTTCCAGGTCCTGCAAACTTACTGCTGCTGTTTGCTTTTGCAGTATTTCCAGCACCAGCAGGCGCATGGCCGTAGGCCGGATGCGCCTGCTTTTCAGCCTTGTTTCAAGTTCTTCCAGCATTGTTTTTGTCTGTTCACAACTAACCGAACCATGTGTTGCTCAATCAAAGCGCTTCATCGATTCTCCCGTTTTGATGCGGTAAGCGCTTTCAATTTCCGTCATGTAGATGATGCCGTCGCCAGGCTCCGGCGACCTGCCGTTCTCGCTGATTAACTGCACGGCCCTTGCCGCTTCCTCATTCTGGCAGACCAGCTCCACTTTCACGATCCTGCTGTCGGTGAAGTGGAAATCGTGCGAAGGGAACGCATCTTTGCGGCTATAGGCCCCGGTGCCTTCTCCCTGCGAGAGAGTGACGCTCTCAAACCCGTTTTCCCGCAGCGCCTCTACTACCTTCTGTACCCTGGATGGTTTTATAAATGCTTTTATCTCTTTCATTATGTTTCGGCTTGTCTATGCTATAATTTAATTTCTGTCTCTTAGCGTATCATTTCTATTCTCCGAACCTTTCCTTAGTAACCGCCTGTCAAAGAAGACATGGCCGCGCAGGTATGCGCGGCCATGCTCATCACTTAATCATCATCTCCTGTTTCACCTTTTTTCATCTCTGCAATCAGGTTATAGGCACCCTTGTAGACTATCTGCGCACTGTCAGGAAGGGGCTGCAGCAGCTTTACCTCTATCCATCCGTTATTACTGGCTCCTGTTACAACAGGAACCTGCTTAAATACCCAGACCTTTCCAGCTGTTTGTTCCCCTGTGGCTGGCGCTTTCTCCCCTGCACGATTCGCTTCATCAGCATGGGCTTCGGCATCCACTTCTCCTGTCTTTATAAAGATGAAGGACTGTGCTCCTTCCTGCACAAGGGCCGTTTCTGGAAGGGCAAGCGCTGTTGTGGTATCCGTTGCGATACGGCCCTCAAGGTACATGCCGGGGATGAGGTTTTCGATGCTTTCTTCTATGTCAGCGTGTAAATGCACGGCTCTGGCATCCTTCTCAAAGGCGGGGCTCATGTTATAAACGGTAGCCATATATTCCCTTCCTGCCGCGTTGGCAACAGTAAAGCTTACTTTTTGCCCTACTTTCACTTTTGAAACGTCTTTCTCAAACACCATAAAGTCTGCATGAAGCTGTGACCGGTCCACCACAGAGAACATCTGCTCCTGGGGCGACACATACTGCCCATTGGTAATGTTTACCTTCTGCACATAACCACTGATGGGTGAAACGACTGGAACTGACTGGAATATCTTGCCTGAGAGAATGCTGCCTGTGTTGAGGCCCAGGATGCGAAGCCTGGACTTAAGACCTTCCACCTGGGCCTTACTGGTGTTATAATTCGAGGTGGCCTCCTGCAGGTCCCGCCCAGAGCCCACCTTCTGCTCATACAGCCGCTGCTGCCGCTGGTACTCCTGCTCCAGGTACTGCTGCCTGCTGGCCGCCTCCTGCAGGTCTACCTGCATCTGCACCAACTCGGGGTGAGTGAGCAAAGCCAGCGTCTGCCCTTTCCGCACCTTGTCGCCTTCGATGACCTTAATTTCCTGCACGTTCCCCCCAACCGTCGCACTTACGTTGGCCTCACTCTGAGGCGGTACCTCCAGCTCTCCTGTTACTGTTATGTTACCGGACAAATTCCTGCTCTGAAGCGTCCCCAGCTGAAGGCCAATAGCCTCCATCTGCTGAGGAGACATGCGCACTGTACCTTCTTCGGCTGCATGTCCTTCAGCGTCCTCGCTGTGGTTCTCCTGCTCCGCCACCGGCTCCTCTGGAGAGCCACAGGCAGCGAAAGTTAATGGCAGCACGAACAGCAGCACGTTTATTTTAGATTTGATTTGCATCGTCTTTAGTTATTTTGTTGATTGGGTGATTGAAGAAAATAGATCAGGCGCGCCTTCGAGTCCAGGTAATTCCCAAGCGCCTCCTGGGCGTTGAACTCCACCTGAACGGCATCCCGAATGATTTGTAGAAAACCTATGTAGTCAATGGCTCCTTCACGGTAAGCGATGATCGCCCCGTTGCGTTGCTGTACAGCCAAAGGCAAGGCCTCCTGTTGGTAATATTGCCAGGAGTTCAGCCACTTGCGGTACTCCTCCAGCAGACTGCCATAGCCGGCCTGCAGCTCCAGCTGCGTGCGGCGCAGGTTCTGCTCTGCGATTTCACGCTCAATCCTGGCGGACTGGGCCCGACCACGCTCCGCAAAAGGGAGCAACGGGAAGTTTATCCCTATTTGGTAACTGTAGAACCCTGACTGGCCCGCTATCTTCTGGTCAGCATACTGCCCGCTCAAACTCGGCAGGTAAGCCGCTTTGGCCACACGCTGGCGGGCCTGAGCCACCTCTACCTGCTGGCGGGAATAGTCCAGCAACGGGTGCTGGCTCAGGGTGTCTGCTATACCTGGCAGAGGAGCTGTCAACTGCTCAGGCTCTGTCAGCGTCGCAGTAAAGGGTGTTTCGCTCATCAACCACTGATTCAGTTGGCGCAGGGCGGCTTGGTAGTCCCGGAAAGCCTGCTCCTGCTGTACCGTTATCTGCCGGGCCTGGTTTGTTGCCGCCAGGTACTCCAGGCGGGAAATGGCCTCTGTTTCGTAGCGTACCTCTGCGGCTCTGGTGAACTCTGAAAAAATGGAGTCCAGCCGCTGGTAAAGCAGGTATTGGCTTCTGGCCGCATAGGTGTTGCTCCAGGCTATACGCACCTCGCGCGCCACCTCCAGCGAGGTCAGATTCAGCTCCGACCGGGCCAGGTTAACCTGCTTTTGCTGAAGCTTGAGCTTGGGTGCTATACTGAATACCTCCATGTTCTGCTGCTGAATGCCGATACGATTGTAAACTCCGTTCTCGGTTCCGTTGCCGACCTCTTCCTTGCCTGTGAAAACCTGCGTACTTCCTAGATCCCAGGCCGTGTTTCGCAGGGCCTGTTGGTTTTTTATGCCAAGCTTGGCGGCTGAAATGGAAGGATAGTTGGCCACCGCCCGCTGCACGGCCTCCTCCATGGTGATAGCCGGAAAGTTGTCCGGAAGCGCTTTGGTATCCTGTGCCGTGGCTGCGTCCGGGGAAAAGAACAACCCGGCGCCGATTACCACAGGTAAAATGAGTGAGGGGGCCATAGCTATATTCCCTTTGCCTCCGCTTTTTCCAACCCTCGATTCAACAAAGAAGTACAGGATAGGCACCACCACCAACGTCAGCAGCGTAGCGGTGATCAGACCGCCGATCACGACTGTTGCCAGAGGCCGCTGCACCTCAGCCCCAGCGGAGGCAGAAAAGGCCATGGGAATAAAGCCCATGATGGCGGCCGTGGCCGTCAGCAGGATAGGTCGCAGCCGTTCTTCTGTACCGATAAAGATACGCTGCCTCAGATCCGTTATACCTTCTTCTTTTAAGCTGTTGAACCGGCTGACCAGGACCAGCCCGTTCAGTACGGCTACCCCGAAGAGCACGATAAAACCCACCCCGGCAGAGATACTGAAAGGCATGTCTCTAAGCGCCAAAGCAAATATCCCGCCGATGGCTGCCAGCGGCACGGCCATGTAAATCATGATCGACTGTGCAAGCGACTTTAAGGCAAAATACAGCAGCACAAATATCAACGCCAGCGCGATAGGCACCACCACCTGCAGGCGCGCCTTGGCCCGCTGCAGGTTCTCGAAGGAGCCGCCGTAGGTCACATAGTAGCCGGGCGGCAGGTTCAGCTGCGCATCCAGCTTCTGCTGAATCTCGCTCACCATGCTCTCCACGTCTCGGCCACGCACGTTTACCCCCACGTTTATTCTTCTGGACGTGTTGTCGCGGGAGATCTGCATAGGCCCCGGCTGATAACTAATGTCGGCCACCTGCTGCAGGGGCACCTGATTTCCGTTCGGCAAGTCGACGTAAAGATTTCTCAAATCCTCAATGCTGCGTCTGTTCTCCTCGGAGAGGCGAACGGCAATATCAAAGCGCCTCTCCCCTTCGAAGACCACCCCGGCTACCCCACCGGCAAAGGCAGTGCTGATGTAATTGTTTAGCTTTTCGATGTCCAGTCCGTACTGCGCAATCTTTCTACGGTCAAAGCGCACCGTCATCTGCGGCAAGCCAGAGATTGCCTCCAGATTAACGTCGCCCACGCCTGGCACAGTCTGGATGATCTGCGCCATCTGCTGGCCTTTAGAAGCCAGCACATTCAGGTCTTCTCCGTATAGCTTTACGGCCACATCCTCCCGCACGCCGCTGATCAGCTCATTGAAGCGCAGCTCCACCGGCTGGCTGAACACGTAGTTGATGCCTGGCAGCACCGAGAGCTTCTCCTTTATCTTTTCGATCAGCTCCTCTTTCGAGTCGGCGCTTTCCCATTTGTCCATGTCCTTTTCCAGAATGATATAGGAATCGAGTATATCCATGGGCATCGGGTCAGTGGGGATGGCCGACACCCCGATGCGGGCCACCATCGTCTTGACCTCCGGGAAGTTCTTTAAAACGATATTTTCTATCTTCTTGGACTGCTCGATGCTCTCAGAAAGAGAGGATCCCGGGCGCATCAGCGCCTGCATGGCAATGTCGCCCTCATCCAGGCTTGGGATAAACTCCCCGCCCATACGGGAGAAGGTAAAGACTGCGCCTACCAACAAAACTATTGCAGCCACCAGCACCACTACTTTGTGGTTCAGGGATTTGCGCAGCAAAGGCAGGTAGCCTCTGTTTATTCCGCCCATCAGTTTATTGCTAATGTGCTCTGTTTTGTTTTCAATCCAGCTAAGGAGGTTCTTCTTGCCGTGCGACGGCTTGAGAAATAAAGCCGACACCATAGGCACATACGTCAGACACAGAATAATGGCCCCCAGCACGGCAAAACCGAAGGTATAGGCCATCGGCTGGAACATCTTGCCCTCCACGCCGGTCAGGAAAAGGATGGGGGCGAAAACGATCAGGATAATGATCTGGCCGAAGAAGGCGGCGTTCATCATGGTGCTGCCCGAGTCGTAGGCAATCTCGTCCATTTCCCGCTGCCCGAAATTCACCTTCCCTTCCCTTACTTTCTTTTCTATCAGGTGGATGGTGCCCTCCACAATGATCACGGCCCCGTCCACGATAATGCCGAAGTCAATGGCACCCAAGCTCATCAGGTTGGCCGACACGTTGAAGATGCGCATCAGGATAAAGGCGAACAGCAGGGCCAGCGGAATCACCGAAGCAGTAATCAGGCCGCCCCTAAAACTGCCTAAAAGGAGCACGAGCACAAACACCACAATTAGCGCGCCCTCGGTTAGGTTTTTGGAAACGGTGCTGGTGGTACGCGCTATCAGGTTACTTTGGTCAATAAAAGGCTTGATCACCAACCCTTCCGGCAATGACTTCTGTACCTCAGCCATGCGCTCCTTCACCGCCGTGATTACCTTGTCCGGGCTCTCGCCGCGGAGCATGAGTACTATGCCGCCCACGGCCTCCCTTCCGTCCTGTGTAAAGGCGCCGTAGCGTACCTGGCTGCCAAACTGCACGGCATCCGCCACGTCTCTGATCAGAATCGGCGTGCCGTTCTCGTTCCGGACAACAATGTTGCGGATGTCATCCAACGAGCGCACCAGGCCTTCTCCCCGGATGAAGTTGGCCATGTTGTTCCGCTCGATATAAGCGCCCCCGGTGTTGACGTTGTTTTTCTCCAGCGCCTCGAATACCTCTGAGATAGACACATTCATCGAGTTAAGCTTGCCCGGGCTCAACGCGACTTCATACTGCTTGATGTTGCCGCCGAAGGCGTTTACCTCCACCACACCGGGCACCAGTGCCATCTGCCGTGCCACGATCCAGTCCTGTATGGTACGTAGTTCTGAGGGCGTGTACACGCTGTCATACCCCGGCTGGGGCTCTATCACATACTGGTATATTTCTCCGAGTCCGGTGCTGATAGGCCCCATGGAGGGCGACCCGAACTGCTCCGGAATCTCAACTTCGCTGAGCTTTTCCTGCACCAGCTGCCGGGGCAGGTACGTACCCATGTCCTCATCGAAGACAATGGTCACCACAGAAAGGCCGAAGCGGGATACGGAGCGCATCTCCTCCACCCCCGGCAAGTTGGCCATGGTCAGTTCCACGGGGTAGGTCACGAACTGCTCGATGTCTTCGGTGGAGAGGTTCTCTGAGGTCGTGATGACCTGCACCTGGTTGTTGGTGATATCGGGCACCGAGCCCAGGCTCACCGTGGACATGGCCCACACGCCCGCCCCGATCCAGGCGGCGATCATGAGGCCGATAGTAAGCTTGTTCCTGATGGAAAAAGCAATGATACTGTTTATCATGTTGGATTATTTTATATGAACAGAGAAGAAATGCCAGGCTCTGGCCAGGACGGCTAAAATGCCCAGAAGGGTGACAAGTATCAGTCCGGCCATTTTTAGTCGTTTCTGCCACTTGGGCTGCCGTCCCCGCCAATGGTACCTCCGTTTTCGTTTCCTTGAACTCTTTTTATTG
>NZ_JBHTLD010000112.1:0-16465 GCF_042678745.1 Pontibacter rugosus
GTATGTCTGATGCAGCTAGTAGTAACGTTTATATATCTCTTAATTAACAAAAAAGAGGCCAGAAATGCTGGCCTCTTTTTTTAATTCTTATTTTGCTACTTGTTAGCTGATCCGTTTTCTGAGCCAGCTAATTCTTTAGACTGCATCGCTTTAGCTTTAGGTTTGCAATCAGCAGGTGCAGAAGAAATACTGATCTGCCGTTTCATTGTCTTCTGCTCATCCTTCGGAACATTCACCAGCAGCACACCATTCTCAAAGATTGCCGAAATCTGATCTGGATTAACTTTATCGGGCAGATAGAAGGATCTGCTAAACGATCCATACTGTGTTTCAAGCATATGGTAGCGGCGGCCATCTTCTTTTTTCTCTAGTTTGCGCTCACCGGTTATCGTCAGCTTTCCTTCCTGGAAATCAATGCTGATATCCTCTTTTTCCACTCCCGGCAAAGAGATTTCAATCTCAAAGCTTTTTTCGGTTTCGCAGGCATCTACGTGTGGAGTGAAGCCTGAAAAGTTTCTGGAATTTACAGACTCGTTAAAAAATCTGTCTAACATAGAACTGAACGTATTAGGCATATCATTTTGCATGCCATTGTATCTGCTAAGTGCCATGGTTTTACCTCCTTTTAAATGTAATTAAACATCTAATTATACCTTAGCTATAGTAAAAAACGTACCAACTGCATTATCCTGCTACATCATGAAATATTGTCATTTACAAGATGAGAAAAACAGGTAATAAACTGACTAGTTTTCAGTTAGAAAGGATTTAGTAGGCAATACTGGCAGTATGAGGTATGCGATTAATGCTATACTTTAGCTCCAACCCAAATACAGGTATAATTCTGTTGCGCTTGGTTCTATAGCCATCTTCTATGATCTGGTTATCTTCATATACTGGCGGGATCAACACATAATAGTAATCTGTCTGGCGCATAAAGTATGGGTTAATGCGTAGCTTCTCCGTGAGCTCATAATTCAGGCTAAGGCGTAACCTGGTGCGGTCTATGTTTCGCTCCGGCAGCACACCATCCTGCTCTTTGCCGAACTCAGATCGTATCATGCCTACATAGCTTATGCTTGGAGTCAGGAATTTAGTACCTACCGGAAGGCGCTTTCCCAACTCTGCCATTAAATGGTAGCGCCCGGTGGCATCCTGGTTTTCCTGATTTACATACTCAAACATCAGCTGCTTGTTAAAATATAAACCTTTTACCTCGCCGTTGTGCCGCAGAAACAAAGTATAAAAGCTTGTTTTAGGATTGTTTTCAGCTGCATAGCGCACTAGTGCTCCACCACGCCAATGATCTGTAATAGTATGTTCATAGCCCAGGCTCAGCTCCACCCGCTCAAAATTGCTTAGCAGTCCAGTTTCCTTCAGGTCATTAAAATCGCTGTCGGTGTTGATGCGGTAGCCGTTCCGGAAAAACAGCACTCCTTCTTCGCCTACACCATAACTTACCTGCAACTCCGGCCAGATAGCTGAAGGAACTGTTACTTTTCGCTGCGCCTGCGCTAGTAACGGGAGACAAAGTATAAGTAGGAAGTATAGCTTTTTCATGGATGTTATTTGATTAGTTTCAAGCTAATTTTTGCTGAATCGCCTCGATGACACTTACCAGTACTTCTGTTTCCCAGTCGCCTTGACGTGTGGCCCGGTTGATGTGTGGCTGTTGCCGGTTAAACAGCATGTAATAGGTTTCATACTCTTTCACTTCCACATCAGTCCAGTTAATGAACAAGTTATTTTCCGGTGAAGCAAGGCCTGCCTCCGTAAGCAAAAAACGACCTAGCTCTATCTCTTTAGTAGTAGAGAAGTGATGCAGGTGCCTCTCTACTATATCATCAAGAAAGTAATCCCAAAGGAGTTCTATTATACTTACATAAATCTTCCTGTAGCGTTCTGTTTCTCCGAAGTAGCCGTAAAACCTGATTTTATGAATTTTGTCGTCCTGTGTTTTAAGCTCTATCCAATAGGCACAGCCAACATAAAATCTGTACCAGATAATCCAGTCTGTACCGTACCGTATATCAATGATAGCCTCTTTAGGAACTTTGGTAAAGAAGTGCAGCTTGGAGTACTTGTTCTCATATTCGAGGCAATCAGGCAGTAGCCTCAGCACCTTCTTCTGTTTAAACAAGCCCGCAGGCAGTTTGAATTCTGCACCAACTGTTTCCATAGGCGTTAACGTGCCAGTTCCTGCAAAGCTATGAAGGCCATTAAACCGATACTTGTTTCCAGTGCGGTCTCATCTATATCAAATGTCGGAGTATGCACACCGGAGGTTATTCCACGGGCTTCGTTACGCGTACCTAACCGGTAAAAGCAAGCTGGCACCTCCTGCGTGTAATAAGCAAAGTCCTCTGCTCCCATCCATAAATCAAGCTCAACCACGTTTTCTTCTCCTAAATAAGTTACGGCTGCCTGGCGGGCTATACTTGTAACCACCGGATCGTTCTGCAGGAAAGGATAACCGTTCTTAATATCAATATTGCAGCTGCCCCCCATACTTTCGCAGAGGCCTTCGGCCAGCTTTTTTATTTTCTGGTGCGCCTCTTTGCGCCATACTTCGTTCATGGTCCGGAAGGTACCTTCTATCTTTACCTCGTCCGGAATTACGTTGGTGGCTCCTTTTGCCTCTACCTTACCAAACGATAGCACAGAAGGCACCTTAGGACTGGCATGCCGGCTCACGATCTGCTGTAGCGCCACAATCAGATGCGAAGAGATTAGTACCGGATCTATGTTAGACTCCGGCATAGCTGCATGGCCGCCCTTGCCTTTTACAGTGATGTATATTTCATCGGCACTGGCCATGTACATACCTTCGCGGAAACCGACTTTGCCCGCCGGAAGTAACGGAAACACATGCTGCCCCACTATACTTGCCGGAGCCGGATTTTGCAACACGCCTTCTTTGATCATTAAGGATGCCCCGCCGGGGAACTTCTCTTCTCCCGGCTGAAAAACAAGCTTCACTGTTCCTTCAAACTCCTCACGCAAGTCCTGTAATATACGTGCAGCACCTAACAAAGAGGCTGTATGCACATCATGGCCACAGGCATGCATCACGCCTTCTACCTTTGATTTATAAGCTACATCATTCGCCTCTACTATCGGCAGCGCATCCATATCGCCACGCAGCGCAATGGTTCTTTTCTCAGGATTCTTGCCTTTTACCATAGCAACTAAACCTGTAGTAGCTATACTCTCGGCAGCTATTCCATACTCTTCCAGCACCTGCTTCACATAGGCAGCTGTATTATACTCCTCAAAAGACAATTCTGGGTTAGCATGTATATGCCGGCGCACCTGTACTGTATCAGGGCCGTAAGCTTGAGCGAGTTGCTTTATTTTATCTGTTAACTGTGACATGCTTTTTATTTCAAAATCCTGAAATCTGATGCAGACATTTGCTTGCACCTTACTCCAAAAGATGCTTCTACATTTGATTTTGCAATTCGTGCCTACAAGCATAGGCTTGCATCAGGCACTAAGGATAAACTTTAGGCTAAGCGGCCTTTAAGCAAGTTAAAAATAAAAAACGTTGCAGCCAGCTTCTGGCTACAACGTTTTCTTTCTAGTTGCTATATACCGCTTCTTACTTTAATAGCTCTTTCTGATGTTAATCTTGTCCTGCACAATTTGCGCATTGGGAACGAGGTCAGAGATTTGGTTCAGCACCTGCTGTGCTTCCACCCGATTAAAAAAGTCACCTACCATTAACCGGAAGTTTGGCTGATTGTAGGTTAAATAATCTTTTTCATTGGGTACTCTTGATATGATGCTTTTACGGAGATTCATTACCGTCTGCCGCTCAGATCCATTATAGGCCAGTATTCTATAGCCTTGCGCATACTTGATATTTTTGTTAACGCTAGCCACAGTATCCATCAGTACTGCCACTTGCTCATTGTTATGGCTTGTTGGCTCTACACGGGCTGCTGTAGCATTGGCTTCTGGCACCTCATACTTTGGGCGGTACACGCTAAGATCTTCTTTCACGGCAGTAGCCTTACCTGTATCATTGCCACCAGACCTGCTGGTGCTGGAAGCTGACGAAGAGGCACAGGAGCTGCCTATAAGCAGGACCAGCGAAAGAAGGAGACTAAGAATTCTGTTCATGACTTACAATTTGTATACTGGCCGAGCAGCCTAACCTATCGGCTCCGGCTTTAATTAACGCCGCTGCATCTTCAAATGTTCGGATGCCTCCAGCTGCTTTTATTTTCATGTTTTCAGGTAATACACGGCGCATAAGTTGCACGTGTGCCACAGTAGCTCCCTGGCTTGCAAAACCGGTTGAGGTTTTTACATAATCTGCTCCGGCATTTACACATAGTTCGCAGGCCTTCACGATTTCGTCTTCTGTTAAAAGCGCAGTCTCAATAATTACTTTCAGCTCCGCATCTTTTAAGTGGCAGAACTTTGCCAGATCGCTCAGCTCATTTTCTACCGCGTCATACTTGCCAGACTTGAGGGCTGATATATTGATGACCACATCAATTTCGTTTGCGCCGTCAGCTATGGCCTGGTGTGTTTCCAGAAACTTAACTTTGGCGTGCTGATACCCTAGTGGGAAACCTACTACCGTAGCTATATTTATATTTGAGTTTTCGCCCAAATACTGCTTTGCTAGCGTTACATAACACGGTGGCACACATACAGCGGCAAAACTATACTTGCTTGCTTCCTCACATAGCTGCTTTACCTGCTCCTCTGTGGCGTCGGGTTTAAGTATGGTGTGGTCTATGTAAGGCGCTACATCTTGTCCTGTCATAAAAGTTATTTAAAAGACAAAGGACATAAGATGAAAGACTTCTTTCCCCTATATCCTTTATCTGAAACTAAGTAAACATAAAGCAGCCACTAATGATGTATTAGTGGCTGCTGCTTTTTTATTCTTCGATCAACACGCAGCGATTATGCAGCAGGTCGTCTTCTACACTTTTATACTTTACATCTTTCACCACGCGTCCGTCGCTATACTGCACGTTTACACGGTCGTTGCGGCCAGCCACTTTCTGTGAGTGCGCTGGCATGATACGCTCTGGCTCTGGTGCTTCAGTGGTGGTTTGCCCGCTCTGGTTTTCAAGTGAAGAGTGTACCTCCTGCTTCTGCTCTTTCAGCACAGGTGCTTTCGGAGCCATAGGTGGCCTTACTGGCTGCTGTACTTGCTCTGGTGCCTGCACCGGAATATAAGCATGGAACAGGAACTGAATTGTCTGCTCATTCACTTTGCCGATCATGCGCTTGAACAGCTCAAATGACTCGAACTTGTAGATCAATAATGGATCTTTCTGCTCGTATACCGCATTCTGTACACTTTGCTTCAGGTCGTCCATCTGGCGCAGGTGCTCTGTCCAGGCTTGGTCGATGGTGCCCAACGTAATGATCTTCTCCATAGAGCGCAGCAGCTCCAGCCCCTGCGATTCAAAAGCTTTGGTCAGGTTTGCCACGGCAGCCAACTGGCGCTTGCCATCAGTAAACGGCACAGCTACGTTCTCAATCATCGGCCCACGGTTCTGGTGGATATCAGCAATGATCGGATATGCTTGTGCAGCCGTCTGTCTGTTGCGCTCCAGGTAATGGTTCAGGGCTTCGTTGTACAGGCGCTCCGACAACTGATTAGCTGGTGTGCTTCTGAATTCCGCATCCGTGATAGAAGACTCAATACCGAACACACGCAGTACGTGTAGCTGGAAGTTTTCGTAGTCGTTGATGTTCTTGTAGCTCACAATTACATCTTCGCTGATATCATAGATCATATTCCAGATATCCAGCTCCAGACGCTCACCATAAAGGGCATTGCGGCGGCGTTTATACACAACCTCACGCTGTGCATTCATCACGTCGTCATACTCCAGCAGGCGCTTGCGCTGTCCGAAGTTGTTTTCCTCTACTTTCTTCTGTGCACGCTCAATAGAGTTCGTGATCATAGAGTGCTGGATAACCTCTCCTTCTTCCAAACCCATACGGTCCATCAGGCGGGCAATACGATCTGAGCCGAACAGGCGCATCAGGTTATCTTCCAAACTCACGAAGAACTGAGAAGAACCCGGGTCACCCTGGCGACCGGCACGACCACGCAACTGGCGGTCTACACGGCGCGACTCATGACGCTCTGTACCTACAATGGCCAAACCACCGGCAGCTTTAGACTCAGGAGCCAGCTTGATGTCGGTACCACGACCGGCCATGTTAGTAGCAATCGTTACTGTGCCTGGCTTACCAGCCTCCGACACGATTTCTGCCTCTTTCTGGTGCATCTTCGCGTTCAGTACCTGGTGCTTGATTTTGCGCAGCGTCAGCATACGGCTCAGCAGTTCTGATATCTCAACCGAAGTTGTACCTACCAGCACCGGACGGCCTTTTTCTGTCAGCTCCACAATCTCGTCGGCAACGGCATTATACTTTTCCCGAACAGTTTTGTATACTTTGTCGTGCTCGTCTTTTCTGGAGATCGGACGGTTGGTTGGAATCACCACCACATCCAGTTTATAGATATCCCAGAACTCGCCTGCCTCTGTTTCGGCAGTACCCGTCATACCAGAAAGCTTGTGGTACATACGGAAGTAGTTCTGCAGCGTAACCGTGGCGTAGGTCTGAGTGGCATCTTCCACCTTCACGTTTTCCTTCGCCTCAATTGCCTGGTGCAAACCATCTGAGTAACGACGGCCTTCCATTACGCGGCCCGTCTGCTCATCTACAATTTTAACCTTATGGTCAGGCGTTACAATATACTCTGTGTCTTTCTCGAACAAAGTATAGGCCTTCAGCAATTGGTTAATAGTATGGATACGCTTTGATTTCTCCTGGAAGTCTGCGATCAGTTGCTCTTTCTTATGCAGCTGCTCCTCATGTGAAACCGACTTATCATTTTCGATCTCAGCAATCTCCATTCCGATGTCCGGCATGATAAAGAAGCTTGGATCTTCGCCCTGGCCTGTGATCAAGTCAACACCTTTTTCTGTCAGTTCAATCTGGTTGTGCTTTTCGTCGATGGTGAAGTATAATGGCTCATCTGCCTCTGGCATCTGGCGCGAATTATCCTGCAGGTAGAAGTTTTCTATTTTCTGCATGATGGCACGGTTCCCTGTCTCGCTCAGGAACTTGATCAACGGCTTGCTCTTCGGCAGACCACGATACGCTCTGAACAGTGATAAACCACCATCCTGAGTATTGCCTTCTTTGATCAGGCGTTTAGCTTCTGTCAGGAAATTAGACACTACTTTACGCTGCGCCTCTACCAGCATTGCAATGCGTGGCTTCAGTTGATAGAATTCATGTTCATCACCACGCGGCACCGGACCAGAAATGATCAGCGGCGTACGGGCATCATCGATCAATACAGAGTCAACCTCATCGACCATGGCATAATGGTGCTTGCGCTGTACCAGGTCCTGTGGTTCGCGGCTCATGTTGTCGCGCAGGTAATCAAAGCCGAACTCGTTATTTGTGCCGTAGGTGATATCTGCTTTGTAAGCATTGCGGCGGGCCTCAGAGTTTGGCTGGTGTCTGTCGATGCAGTCGATGGTCAGACCATGGAACTCGAACAAAGGCGCCATCCACTCAGAGTCACGCTTGGCCAGGTAATCGTTTACTGTTACCACATGCACCCCGCGCTTGGCAAGTGCGTTCAGGTAAGCAGGTAGCGTTGCTACCAATGTTTTACCTTCACCTGTCGCCATCTCGGCAATTTTACCCTGGTGCAGCACAACGCCACCAATCAGCTGTACATCGTAGTGCAGCATATCCCAGGTAATTTCGCTTCCGGCAGCCAGCCATGTGTTGGCCCAAGTTGCCTTTTCACCTTCAATCTGCACGTTTACTTTACGCGCCGCAATCATACGGTCGTGGTCAGTAGCTGTAACTACCAACTGTCCGTTTTCTTTCCAGCGGCGCGAGGTTTCTTTTACAACGGCAAAACCCGTTGGCAGCACTTCCATCAGCACTACCTCCAGTTCTTTATTGCGGTCTTTCTCCAGTTCATCGATCTCTGAGAAAATATTTTCCTTCTGCACGATATTAAGCTCCGGCTCATCGGCCACACGCTGATGCAGCGCCGCGATCTTAGTATCGATAGGCTTCAGGCGCTCATCAATGATCCCTTTGATTTCAAAAGTCTTTCCACGAAGCTCATCATCAGTCAGGCCGCTAAGCTTGGTGTACTCCTCATTTATTTTTGATACATAAGGCAGTACCTCTTTTATATCTCTGTCGGATTTAGTTCCGAATATTTTCGCAACGGTTTTCCCGAAAAAATCGAACATCTGTATTTGTTTTGCTTAAGTGATTTCTCTGTTTGCAATATCGTCAAAAATAGACTTTTTTCTGATATATCTAATGCTTTGCACTAAAACAATACCAGAATGGAAGCCTGCATATTGTTCTGCCATATTTACCGAATAAGTATAAGGCTATTGCTATTTAGCTGTATAGGGCATAATTGGCTATGCCACATAATAGTAACGTGTGGCAATGTGTCAGAAGTTCAGTATGGTTTAGCCGGAGCATAATATAGGAGTATACAGCTCACGGTTATAAGGCTAGTCTAGGTTCTCCAGAACAAAGTCTTGCTGTGCCAACTCAAACTTTATCTCGCCGTTTGCCTGCTTTCCAACTTCCTGCCAGCCTGCGCTTCTGTAAAACTTTTCGGCACGGGTACCTGGGCCAGTGCCTAGCCATAACTTCGGTAGTCCTTGGGCAAAGCTCCAAGCTAACATATTGTTGTGTAGTTTTCGGCCTATACCTTTGGCTTCATGCGCAGGGTCAACAAAAAGGGCCCACACATTTGCAGTTGTTATGTCAACAATGGCGAAGCCTACTACTTGCCCAACAACCTCACACACCCATCCTGCACCTTTCTCATTTATCATCTGTCGGTAACTCTCGTGCGTAACCCGAGAAGGCTCTGACAGCTTATTCTCGTGCACTGCCAACCGTACCCTAGACATACCTTCTATGTCTGCGGCTGTAGCTTTCCGAAATAGCATACTCATACTTTATCTGTATAAATGCTGCATCTCCACCACATCCTCCCAGCCATCAGATGTCTTAAGCCAGTCTTTACGTACGCCTACCTGCTCAAAACCAGCTTGTGTGAAGAGATTTATACTTGGCAGATTGGTAGCGGTAACAGAACAGTAAACCTGGTGTAGCTGCAGCGTTTGTTTGCAGTAGCCAAGCAACAGCTCCAGCGCCTCTTTAGCATGTCCGTTGCCCCTGTGTTCAGCCGTTACCACGATGCCTACACCTGCCCGGCGGTGCAGTGGGTCGAAGTCAAAAAGGTCAATAGCACCTACTGCTTTATGCGCTTGGTTACAGATTGCCAGTCGCAACTGTTTCGCAGTGTAAATGTCCAGTGTAGCGTTCTCCAGGTAGGCCTCCAGCACGAATTTAGAATATGGCGTAAGGGTATTGCCTACATGCCACACCGAAATGTCGTTCTCCAGGGAGTAGAGAAAGTCCAGGTCTGTTGGCTCTAAAGCTCGCAGGTAGGTTTGGTCTGATTTCAAAAACACGTTGTGGCTATGCTTTCTTTAAAAAAAAACCGCCAACAGTACTTCTGCTGACGGTTTCATTTATACTTTAAGTTTATACTATCTGTGCAGCAATAGAGCCGCTAAAAACCTGCTTTGCCGGACCAATGAGGTAGATGTATTTAAAGCCACCTTCGCCATTGCTCTCAAAGGCAACCTGCAGTTCGCCTCCCATTACTTTTACTTTTATAGGGCTTTGCATACCCTTCAGGCTTGCCACTAGCGCACAGGCTGTTACACCTGTTCCGCAGGAAAGGGTTTCATCTTCTACACCACGCTCATAGGTGCGTACAAAGATTTCGTTATCTGACAGGCGCTGTACAAAGTTTACGTTAGTGCCTCCCTCTTTAAAGCGTTCGTTATAGCGAATAGCCTGCCCCTCTTCGTATACATCCAGCGCCTCCACATCATCCACAAAGCGTACATAGTGTGGCGATCCAGTGTTCAGGTAGTAATCTTCTCCGATCTGCTCTACGTCCTTTACATCTGTCATTTTCAGCTGAATAAGGTCGCGCTCCACGTTTGCCTGGTGCTCACCATCGGCTGCCAGAAAACAGGCTACATCCTCAATTACACCTAATTGACGGGCAAAGCGAACGGTGCAGCGGGCACCATTTCCACACATAGACCCTAACCGACCATCGGCATTGTAGTATACCATCTCAAAGTCATAGTCCGGATGATCCTGCAACAGAATCAGCCCATCTGCCCCTACTCCTGTACGGCGGTCGCAGAGAGATTTCACCAGCGCTTCATCTTCGGCCGGGAAAGTATGTTTACGGTTATCTACCATCACGAAGTCGTTGCCCGTGCCCTGGTATTTATAAAAGCTTATTGCCATGTATGTATAACAAATAAAACCGTAGCAGCGTGCATTTTTTAGGTTAGGAGGATAATGAGTACTTTTGCCCCAACCGGCACACTGCCAGAAATAAACGACAAAGATATGTATTCCTTTTTAACTACAGAAAACTGGGCCGACTACGAATTAGTGGATTCTGGAAATTTTGAGAAGTTGGAGCGTTTTGGTGACTATTATGTAGCACGCCCTGAGCCCCAGGCTATTTGGGACAAGCACCTGCCGGAGCAGGAGTGGCAACGACTGGCTAACGCCGTATTTACCCGCGACAAGGGCAGCCAGGAGAAAGGCCAGTGGAAGCTGAAAAAAGGAATGCCGGAGCAGTGGTTCATCAACTATACTTATAACGACCTGAAGCTGCGTTTCCGCTTAGGCTTATCTTCTTTTAAGCATGTGGGCCTGTTTCCAGAGCAGG
This sequence comes from Pontibacter rugosus, assembly GCF_042678745.1. Classification (NCBI taxonomy): domain Bacteria; kingdom Pseudomonadati; phylum Bacteroidota; class Cytophagia; order Cytophagales; family Hymenobacteraceae; genus Pontibacter; species Pontibacter rugosus. The sequence continues at coordinate 10,817 of NZ_JBHTLD010000112.1, forward strand.
ATAGCAACTGGAAATTTATCTACGACACGACTAAAAACCTGAAAACACCACAGCCAAAGGTGCTGAACATGTTTGCCTATACGGGCGCTGCTACGTTGGCTGCTAAAGCTGCTGGTGCTGATGTTACCCACCTCGACTCCATCAAGCAGGTGAACTTCTGGGCCCGCGATAACATGGAAGCCAGCAATCTTGATAACGTGCGCTGGCTTGTGGAAGATGCCATGAAGTATGCCCGCCGTGAAGTAAAGCGTGGCAATAAGTACAACGGCATTATACTTGACCCGCCGAGCTACGGCCGTGGCCCGAACGGTGAGAAATGGCAGCTGGAGGATGAACTGAACGAGATGATCAAACTTTGCCGCGAAATGCTGGATGGCACCGACTATTTCCTGCTCATCAACCTCTACTCTATCGGCTTCTCTGCCATGATCCTGGACAACCTGATGCGTGAGACATTTGGCGAGCAAGTACAAAACGAAGAATTAGGAGAGCTATACTTGCACGATAGCGGTAACCGCCGCCTGCCACTGGGGACTTTCTTTCGGTTTAGCTCTGTGGGGAGGTAATTACGCCCAGCGTTGACTTTGTATTAAAGTATGCATGTTTTAAAAATTGGTTTGAAGTACAAAATGAATAAAAGAATACTGTTAGCACTGATTGCTGTTAGCCTTTTTTTACCAAAAGCAGTCATGGCACAAGTAAACGAAGACAAGTTAGGCGCCTGGTATATGTATTTCTTTAATACCACGTTTAAAGACAGCCAGTGGGGAGTGCAGGGAGACATACAATACCGCAACTGGAACATTGCCGGCGACTTAGAGCAACTGCTCGTGCGCGGCGGACTAACTTATGCTCCGCGTCATGCCAATGTTACCTTTACACTAGGTTATGCCAATATCACCACCGGGGCATACGGCTCCAGCGACGCTACTACCAGTGAAAGCAGAATATACCAGGAAGCGCTGGTTCCGGTTAAAGTAGGCAGCCGGTTTTATGTAAACAACAGGTTTCGGTTCGAGCAACGCTTCGTCGAAAATCAGGATCTCCGTACGCGCTACCGATATAACCTGATGTTAAATGTACCACTCAATAAAGCTAACCTTGAGGAAAATGCTGTTTACCTGGCCCTGTACAACGAGATTTTCATTAACGGGCAGCAAAACATTGGAGATGGCAGAACGGTGGAGTACTTTGACCGAAATAGGGCATATGCCGGCCTCGGCTATGTTATAAAACAAGACCTAAGATTACAACTGGGCTACATGAACCAAAAAACAGACAACTGGGGCAAAAACCAGCTTCAGGTTGGTCTGCACCATAGCTTTTAAAGCTATTTTCCTAGATAATTTTACTAAGAGCTAGTGCCATGACATAAAGTTTGGTACTAGCTCTTTTTTATAGGATAAGCTTTTTAGAGAGCAAGTACATACCTAGCAACTGGGCGTGCTATACCTGCTGCATGACGATGACAGGAAATTGCCACTAGGAACGTTGTTTAGGTTTAGCTCTATGAGAAGGTAGAAACTATATACAGCTCAGTATATCCGATAGCACAGTTCCGTATATCTGTCTATATTGGGTGTATAGTATAGGAGCAGCACTCCTGCTATACACTAGTCATGTGGTGTTTAAAATATGAAGAAGTATAAATTGATAGAGATTAAGGATACAGAATTTGAAAAAGGAACTCAATGAGTTTTTGCTAGCTTTAATGGGACTTGAGTTGTCAAGGACAACAAGAGCTGCTAACATGCAATGTTTTCAATTTGGCAAATTACAATCTGCTGGTAAAGGCCTTATAGGAGAGTTTGGCCTGCATATTCAATGTCCGTGGAGACTGACAAATAAAAAAGAAATTATAGTAGGTAGTGAGGACCTCTTTGAACAACCTACTGAGAATGGCGATTATGATCCAGATTTCGAATGGGATAAACCAATGGCCAACTTAAGAGATATCAAACTTCAGAAACTATTTGATACACAACAGTTCAAAGTAAACGCAGTAGCAACTGATCATTATGGTGGGCTTGAAATAAAATTCGCTGAAGATTTTTGTCTCACACTCTTCCCCACACTTTCAAGCAAATATGAATTCTCAGAGTATTGGCGACTACTAAACAATAAGCATGAATCAGGTCGTCATCTTGTAGTCGGCCCTTTGGGTGTAGAAGAAATAAGAGATGAAGAATAACATCAGCCAACAAGGTTCATAATCTAGGCTCTGGATAAAGCCTTGCCCACATTATGCACGAGCACATTAGCAATAATACCTTTCCGTGTAACATCACAAATGTTCCCAGACAGCAAAGCCCCATTTGACAATCCTACCAATAAGCTTCTCCAAGGCTAACACCCACTGATATAAATCAAGTGACGCAGTATCATAGGGTGTAAATATTTTGCATTTTACTGTATCAAATCGATACAGTAAAGTGTCTGAAATCGAACAGTGCTTAATTACCAATTACCTATAATACTGATAACTAATGAGTTGCATTTTGGAATTAATTTTGCAAATGGAATTGAGAGAGATTCCCCCTCAGTATTTAGTCTCCTTGCATTAATAATCAACACTTTAAGTCGTGATAAAGAACAATCTTAAAATCGCTGTACGGATACTCTGGAAAAACAAACTTTTTTCATTAGTTAATATACTGAGCTTGTCGCTAAGTATGGCGGTTGGGGTTATTCTTTTTACAGGCCTAAAAGCCAATCACGATACAGACCATTTTCATCCAAAATTAAATCAAATAGTAAGGATACTCACGCAGGAAATAAATGAGGCGGAAAAAATCAAATGGCCCACAGCTCCATTGCCGTTGGCGCCTCAAATAGAAAGTATCTCCTTTGTTGAAAAAACGGTAAAAGTGCGTCTGGCAGGAAAACATAACCTGCAAACCGACGGAGGCGATGTGCCTATTGATATAAAATTTTCAGAGCCTTCTTTCTTTGATGTTTTTGGCTTTAAACTACTGTCAGGCAATGCACAAAGCCTTACAGATAATCCCACTTCGCTTTTCTTAACTGAAAAAACAGCAGAAAAAATATTTGGCACCGCCAATGCTTTAGGAAAAACGATTCAACTTGAAAAGTTAGGTGCTTATACCGTCGGGGGAATTATCCAAGACCCGCCTTTAGAAACACACCTACCTATTGAGGCCATGCTTGCTATGAGTGCTGCCGAAGTGCTTGAGAAAAAAGGAGCACTCCCTACTAGTGCACAAAATTGGGGAGACTTCAAGAGTACAGCGATTTATGCACGTTTAAAATCAGAAGATAATTTAACGCCGCTCAATACAACGCTCCAAAACTATAATCAGAAATTGGATAAGAGCACTCTTCAATTTTTGGCACAACCTATAGAGGCTATTACTCCTCGAAACAATGACATTCAGAATGACCGCGATGCGGGCACCGATTGGACGGGCATAAAAATACAGCTGTTTTTAATTCTAGCCTTAACTCTTTTATCTGCTTTCAACTATATAAGTTTGACATTGGCGCGTGCCTTCTCCCGAGCGAAAGAAGTAGGTATTCGCAAGACGATAGGCGCCACAAGAAGACAAATTATTGGTCAGTTTTTAACTGAATCCACCCTTATTTCCCTATTTGCTTTGATGTTTACAATGCCATGTGTTGAAATTTTGACGCACTACATACCCGAAATGGATACGGCGTTTTCCTATGACACAACCTTAATTTTAGGCTTGTTGATCTACGCAGTTATCACAGGCTTAGTCGCTGGGGCACTTCCGTCTTGGCTGTTGTCAGCGTTTCAGCCCATACAGGTTTTGCGCAAATTGAAGAATATCAGACTGTTCCAGAGTATTGCTGTTTACAAAGCTTTGATTGTCGTACAGTTTTCAGTGACCATCATGCTGATGATATTGGTTGTCATAGTAGCCGATTACGATAGAAAAAACAACGCCATCATTAACTCAACCGTGTCACCCCATGTGCTGACACTTGATTTAAAGGGTGAAAATTATAAAAACCTGCAAAACGAAATAAGCCAGTTAAGCCAGGTAGAAACGACTTTGGCAACTAACTGGTTTTATGAACCGATGCAAATGGGCAAATCTTCTGTAACATTAAAAGATAAAACGCTGGAAATGTATAACGTAAGTATTGACCCCAAAATAATTAAAACAGAAGGTATCAGCTTAAAATCGGGCCAAAATTTCCCTGCGAATATGCCCCAGAATATGGAGCAATATGTTTTGGTGAATGAAGCTGCCGCAAAATTGCTGGAACCTGAATCGGAGAATATAGTGGGGCAAACGCTATCACTGGACTCTTCCTATGTACAGGTCATTGGCATCATGCCCAATGAAATTATTGGCCAACAACGCCCTTTAATATATCGGTATTTGCCTAATGAAATAACCACCTTGACCATTAAAATTAATCCGAATACAGAACTGGATGCAACCAAAGCCATTCAAGCCTTATGGAAAAACCATTTTCCTGAAAAAACAGCAAATCTTTATAACTTAAAAGAGCACCGTTATCCAGAGAAAATCAGTGGAGAAATGGAGATTCTTGGAGGCTTAGCCCTTATAGTTGTGATAATAGCTGGTCTAGGTATTTTAGGCATAGCCAGTTACTCTGTAGAAACACGCACGAAAGAACTGGGTATAAGAAAAGTATTGGGAGCAAGCAACAAAGAATTAGTGTGGATAGTTACCAAAAATTTCGGCATTCTTATCCTGATTGCCGGACTTATCGGTGTTCCGGCTGGCTTATTTGGCGGTGATTTAATTAGACAAGATATAGGCAGCAGTCTTGTTGATTTGAGTTTTATAAATGTAAGCATAGGCTTTGGTTTGGTTGCCATAGTCGGGCTACTGACGGTCCTGTCCCAAACCATTCGAGCAGCGCATGTTGAACCTGTAAAAGTTTTAAAAGCAGAGTAAGATAGGCAAAATATGCATCGGCAAGTTATAAAGATGGCGAGACAATTAATTTAATTCTATTCCGTGACACTATGACGACAATGCAGTTTCTGTCCGTCAGTACCGGATTATGCAGTCTACCTTTCTTCACCGCACGCCTCACCCCAAACCACCCTGCGGCTTGTTAATAGGCTTCACCAACTCGCCTATAAGGGACTTGCACCCTCTGGATAATCTAAGTATCTTTCTTTTAAAATACACCCGCGCCCAAGGTATAGCAGTTACTCTTCGGCTATCGCCTCGCCATCTGCTATGCTAAACGTTGGGTGCAATAGCAGTTAATCTTATAAAATTTAAGGAGTGGCCAAGATAAAAATAAGAACAGTTGTCAAGGCATTACTGCTTAGCTTAACCGTATTAGTACAGACGGGCTGCAGATTGGATGAACCAGAATCTGAGTTAAGAGCTTGTTTAAATTTAGTTTTTGCAAGCGAAAGCTGCATGGAAAGGGTTCTAGCAAAGCGGTTTTAGAGCTTCATAGCAGCGCTATGGGGCGAGAAAAGCGTGAAGACAGGTTCCGTTACAGGCAGCTTACAGCGCAAAGCATGAATCTTAAACATGCCCTTAGCTCGACTTTAGCATTAAGCAGCATATGCTGGCCAATGCTGCTTAATGCTAAAGTCGAGCTAAGTGGCTGAACGAAAATACTGGATTGCCTTAAACTTAATACATATTAAATACCCTATCTCTTAAT
>NZ_JBHTLD010000113.1:0-16437 GCF_042678745.1 Pontibacter rugosus
TATTCTGATTTACAAGCATAGGTTTCTTATTTTAGCATTTCAAAGTTTAGCATGAAAACACACCGCCTGCATATAGAGTATAATTTTGGCTTTGACGTGTATGGGCTTGTTTCTTCTAGCAAAGACTACAAGCTGGCGTGGATCCTTAATAAATTATTGAACCTGCACCTCATCAAAAGCGAAGACTTGTGTTACAACAGGTTTGAGAAAAATGGTATGTTGATTTCAAACTTTGAGTACAGATCCGAAAACAATGTAGTGCGCTTGTTAAAAAACAAAGCCCTTGGCAGCTCAAGCCTTAAAAAGCCTTTTTTGCTGCCAGATATAAAAGAGTATGACTATGTGCTGCAAATAAACGGGGCTATGCAGCAACTGCGTCCGCAGGAATTCTTTAATAAATTAGCACGGGTTCCGCTGGTGCAGTATGTCAAAAGGTTTGACCCTCTCACACTTAAATTCAAAGAGAACCTGATCTTCTAAAGTATGGAAATTTCATTTAATAAGACAAAAGTGCTGGCCACGGTTGGTCCAGCCAGTAACTCCTACGAGCGTCTGGTAGACCTTGTAAAGGAGGGTGTTGATGCCTTTCGTTTAAACTTCTCGCACGGCGAGTATGCTGAACATCAGAAAGTGATCGATCATGTGCGCCGCATTAACCGCGAACACGGCACGTATATCGCGTTGGTGCAGGATTTGCAAGGCCCGAAAATCAGGATGGGCGAAATAGAAAACGGTGGCGTTGAGATTCGCGAGGGAGAGACCATCAAACTGCGTTGCGATGGCTCTGTGAGCAGCAGCAGTCACCTGGCTACCAGCTACACCGAACTGGCAAGGGATGTAAACGTGGGTGACTCTATACTTATCGATGATGGCAAACTGGAGGTAATCGTTACCAAAACTGATAAGGATGTAGAAGTTGAAGCCACTGTAAAATACGGCGGCATTGTAAAGCCACGCAAAGGCATAAACCTGCCTAACACGAAGGTATCTGCTCCTTCTCTTACTGAGAAAGATATAGAAGATCTACAGTTTGGGCTGGATAACGATGTGGAGTGGGTAGCGCTTTCTTTTGTTCGTACAGGAAAAGACATACAGGAAATCAAGCGCCTTATTAAGGAGCGCGGCAAAGACACCCGCGTTATCGCAAAAATCGAGAAGCCTGAAGCAATCGAGAATATTGACGAGATCGTGCTTGAAGCAGACGCCCTGATGGTAGCCCGTGGCGACCTTGGTGTGGAAGTAGGTATGGAAAAAGTACCTATGATGCAGAAAATGCTGATTGAGAAGGCAAACCAAGCCGGTAAACCTGTGATTGTTGCTACGCAGATGATGGAAAGCATGATCGTGAACCCTCGCCCAACACGTGCGGAGACGAACGACGTAGCCAACGCTGTGATCGACGGAGCGCACTGCCTGATGCTGAGCGCTGAGACCGCTGTAGGCGCCTGGCCACTTGAAACCATCCGTAGCATGAACCTAACCATTCAGATGGTAGAGGAGCAGCACGAGGGAGTTTTCCACAGAAACTTTACCTTAGACCCTGCGTCTGCTACGTTCTACAACGACAGCCTTGTTGCCAGCGCCTGTTACCTGGCCCGCGACACAAAAGCCAGTGCTGTTATTGGCATGACGAAGTCTGGGTACACAGCTTTCCAATTGGCCAAGTACCGTCCAAAGGCACACATCTTTGTTTTCACAGAGAACAAGCAGCTGCTTAATACACTAAACCTGGTTTGGGGTGTGCGCGGATTCTACTATGATAAGTTTGAATCTACTGACGGCACTATTGCCGACATCAAGCAGACACTCTTAGATGGTGGTTATATTCAGAAAGGTGAAGTATTTATCAATACTGCCAGCATGCCTATCAATGAGCAGAAGCGTACCAACATGATTAAGCTGAGTGTCGCTTAAGTTTATACTTAATCATAAATCAGAAAAGGCCCCGGAGCAGAAGCATCGGGGCCTTTTCTGATTTAAAGGGTATTAGCATGGCCTATGTCCAGTTCCCCTAGGCCTGTTCTTATAGGCTGTGAACGCAAAGTCTATAAGGACTGTGGCTTCTGCTAACCAAGAGAGGCTGGGTGGCAAGCACACACCACCTGCTTTGAATAATTTAACTGTGCAGCAGGAGCTCTACCTGCGCAACCCTTGGCAAGCAGAAAGTTTGCACACCTAATAGCGCACTTCTTGTTATACCAGAATTAATATACATACAAAAAAGCCTTACACTTGTGGTGCAAGGCTCCTTTTACTGAAACAGCAAAAATTAAGCAGCAGTAGCCAGGCCGTTAACGAACTTAGCCAATTTAGACTTGTTGTTAGCTGCTTTGTTTTTGTGTATGATGTTTTTCTTAGCCAGACGGTCAAGCATAGAAGAAACAGTTTTGTACAGTTCCTGCGCCTCAGTTTGGTCAGTTGTGTTTTTTAGTCTCTTGATAAAAGTACGAGTAGTTTTCGCCTGATATCTGTTACGAAGACGTTTAGCGTTATTCGCTCTGATTCTTTTTAATGCCGACTTATGGTTAGCCATGTTATTCTATAATATTAAATCTTTTGATTCCGTTTCCTAAATTAGTCTGCAAAGGTATATCCTTTACAATTAATTTCCAAAGCACTCCACACAAAAAAATATGAGGCGCTCATCTTTCACAAAGATAACTAATTCAGCGCGTTTAACCTACATTTGATACTGTAACAGTATAGCAATTATTTATGTATAGCGTATCATGGCAACAACAAATCACCTGTTCCTGCTACTGGCCCTGGTTTTCACCCTCTCCTCCTGCTCTTCCAGTAATGAGGAAACACCTGCCGTAACGCAAGAAACACCTACTCCCTATACCCTTACACTCCCGAAACACTTTCCTCAAAACTATATAATACCGGAAGATAATGCTCTAACCGAAGAAGGGATAGCGCTTGGTCGCCACCTTTTTTATGAGCGAAAGCTTTCTGGCAACAACACGATGTCGTGCGGCAGCTGTCATCAGCAGGAAAAAGCGTTTACTGATGGCAAAGCACTTAGTTTAGGAATTGATAACATACCGGGTAAGCGCAGCTCCATGAGCCTTGCTAACATGCTTTGGTTTAGTCAGTTTAACTGGGACGGCAAGGCTCAAAGTCTGGAAGAGCAAGCACGTATCCCTATAGAAGACCCGCTGGAACTACATGGCAGCCTGGCCGGTGCAGTTACAAAACTAAAAGCCACTCCCCTCTATCCGCCCTTGTTTCGCAAAGCCTTTGGCGACACCACCATTACAGAAGACAGGATTTTAAAAGCCCTTGCGCAGTTTCAGCGTACGCTGATATCGGCCAACTCACGCTACGACCGCTACATGAGCAATCAGGAGCAACTAAGCCCCGACGAGATAGAAGGCATGCAGCTGTTCCTGACACACCCTGACCCCAGCACCAATACACGCGGCGGCAACTGCGGCGACTGCCATGGCGGCACACTTTTTTCGCTCCGCACGTTTCATAACAATGGGTTGGATGCCACTATCTCTGACAATGGCTTAGGAGATGTAACTGGTCTGGCAAAAGACAACGGAAAATTCAAAGCTCCATCGTTACGTAATATTGCCCTCACAGCACCCTATATGCACGACGGCCGCTTTACTACACTAGAACAGGTATTGGATCACTATAACGATCACCTGAAGTATAACAGTCCTAACCTGGACCCGCTTATTATTGAAGCCAGCAATGAGCCTGGCGGAAAAACACTACTACTCACAGCAGACGAAAAAAGAAAGATCATTGCTTTTTTACATACACTCACTGATTCATCGTTTACCAAAGACAAACGGTTTTCAACTCCTTTTAAATAATACTCCATGAAGTATAAGTACAGAAGTTTAATGGCCAAGCTTGTGCTTTTTGCTGCAATGGCCCCTTTGTTCAGTGCCTGCTCAGACGAGGAAGATGCCGTGGCTGAGGCAGATGTTGCGGTGCAGTTTCAGAACCTGGTAGACGGACAGCCCATTGAGCTAAACAAGACCTACACCAGCCCCGCCGGCGACACGTACCAAGTAGAAGACTATAAATATTATATCAGCAATATAAAGTTGCTTGATGCCAGCGGAAATGTGGTGTATACAGAGCCGGAAAGCTACCACCTGATCAACCAGACAGAAGAAAAAACAGCCTTTACCCTTGCTAAAGTACCTGCGGGCAAGTATAGCAAAATTGAGTTTAGCCTTGGGGTGGATGCGGCACATAACCACTCCACCGATCAGCCAGGAGACCTTGACCCCAGCAACGACATGGTTTGGAACTGGGATACCGGATACAAGTTCCTGCTGCTGGAAGGCACCTATACCGGCAACACCAAAAGCGGCGGGCTTATCTTCCATATCGGCCATGATGCCAACTATAAAACGTTCACCTTACCTTTACAGCAACCACTGGACATCAGAACCTCGCCTGCTTATACCTTGCAAATCAGTTCTGAGCTAAACGCGCTGTTTCAGTCTCCGCACCTGATAGACTTTGATGAACTGAACACTGCCATGGGCGGTGAAGCTGCCCTTAAAATAGTGGAGAATTATACGACTGACTTCTTTCAGCAAGCTATTGCAAAATAGTGACTTGATCCAATGATCTGCCGGACAGCCATACTTGTTGCTTTTACTGTGCTTGGCCTGCTGCTGGCAGGGTGTGAAAAGAATGCGCAGGAAGCACCGACACAGCAGCCTGTGCCGCTGCACCTAAACGTGCCTGCTAACCTTGCTTCCGCAGTTCCCTCCCCTGAGCGTAATCCTTTAACTGCAGAAGGGGTAGCATTAGGACGCGCGCTGTTCTACGACCCTATTTTATCAGCCAATAATAAGGTTTCATGTGCCAGCTGCCACCAACCTGACAAAGCCTTCTCTGATGGGCAGGCTTTAACTACAGCAGGTGTAACAGGTAAGCAGCTCAAGCGGAATGTGCCAGCCATCATCAACCTTGCCTGGCAAAAGAGCTTCTTCTGGGATGGCGGAGCCAAAGACATCGAATCACTTACCTTTGGCCCTCTTACCCACGCCGATGAGATGGCCCAGGACTTAAAAGAGCTTACTAAGGAGCTGCAGCAGCATGCAACTTACCCACAAATGTTCCGGCAGGCTTTCGACTCCGACTCCATTACCTCGGCAAGTATAACCAGGGCGTTAGCACAGTTCCAGCGCACGCTTATTTCTGCCAACGCACGCTATGACAAGTACAAACGCCAGGAAGCTGGTGGAGCGCTGTCTGATGCAGAGCTAAAGGGATTCGTATTGTTTCAGCAGCATTGTGGCAGTTGCCATACTTCTGATTTTTTTACTGATCAGGATTATCACAATAATGGACTGGATGTGCTGTATTCAGAAGACGATGAGAGATTGGCATGGGGCCGCGGACGCATCAGCCAACAGGCAGGTGATATTGGCAAGTATAAGACACCTACACTTCGTAACATAGCCCTCACGGCACCCTACATGCATGATGGTCGCTTTGCCACCCTGGAGCAGGTGCTGGTCCACTATCGCACAGGAGTAAAGCCGTCTCCATCATTAGCCCCACAGCTACAGCAGCCGAACGGCCAATTTGGTTTACCTATCACAGCAGCAGAGCAGGAGAAAATCATTCTATTTCTGCATACCCTAACTGATGAAGAGTTTACACAGAGCAAAGCCTTTGCTAAGCCTGCTAAAGCAAGTATAAACCCTTCACTCTACCCTTGATGGCCTTCAAAGCAAAAGCCACTGTAAAACTTACAGTGGCTTTTGCTTCATACATTGCTGCCGGTTTAGATTCTTCCGCTGCACGTCTATTAATCAATATTGCCAAGGCGGCCTTGCACTTTATTTTCAAATTCATTCCAATCATTCTTGGTGCTCTCCCACGCCTGGCGCGTTTCATCATCCCAGTCTGCAGAGGCCTCTTCCATTTCTCTTTCGCGGCGCTGATACTCGGTGCGCATCTCACGGTATTCTTCTTCTGTTACTTCATCAGCACGGGCTGTGTTGGTTGATACCCAACCATGGAAATCGTCATAAGCTGCTCTGCCTTCCATTTCAGATTCCTGCACAATGCCTCTTTCAGCTTCCGGTTCACCAATTGGTGTTTCTGTTCCTGTGTTTTGATCACAGGCAAACATGAAAGTACCTAGTGCCAAAGCAAATCCTATTGTTTTAAACTTTGCTATCATTTTCATAGTTTTAAAGTATGTTGCTCTACCTTTATACGCTAATCAGTGGTGTATTGATACTGGTGAGGGCTTTCCGGCCTGATATGCCATTTTGTTCGATTGCTATTACACTCAAATTTTCCTCATGCCACTTGTAGCATCTACTTATAAAGCGCCCTTTTATCTTTTTAACGGCCACCTTCAAACCATTGTGCCAAGCTTATTCAGGCAGGTAGATGGCGTGCAGTATGAGCGGGAGCGTATCGTTACACCTGACCAGGATTTTATAGATGTAGATTGGTCAAGGGTTGGGTCAGATACACTGATTGTGCTTTCTCACGGCTTAGAAGGTGACACCGGCCGACCGTATATGACAGGCATGGTCAAGGCTTTTAATGCGAGGGGAATTGATGCTATGGCGTGGAATTACCGCAGCTGCAGCGGCGAACCTAATAAGCTGCTCCGCTCCTATCACCTTGGCGCTTCTGATGATCTTCACTTTGTGCTGCAGCATGCTTTGGCTGCCCAAACCTATCATACAGTATACTTAGCCGGTTTTAGTGCAGGAGGTAATATCACGCTGAAGTATCTGGGTGAGGCGCCAGACCAGGTTCCTGCCCAGGTAAAACGTGCCGCTGTTTTCTCTACCCCTGTTGATCTAAAAGGATCTGCGCAGAAAATTTCTCGGATATACACGCAGCGCTTCCTCAAGACTTTAGGAAAGAAGCTGGAACAGAAGCAGCAGATGTATCCTGGGGAATTAGACTTAAGCGAGTATAGTTTGCGATGGTCTTTTCCTGAGTTTGATGATCGCTACACAGCTCCTATTCACGGTTTCAAGAATGCAGAAGACTACTATGCCCGCGTCAGCTCTAAACAGTTTCTAAAGAATATTGAAATACCGACGCTGCTTGTAAATGCAAAGAATGATCCTTTCTTATCACCGGAATGTTATCCGATACAGGAGGCGCAAGCTAATGCAAACTTATACCTGGAAATGCCTGCCCAAGGTGGTCACGTTGGTTTTGCTGAGGATTTCAGAAAGCACCGGTATTATTCAGACGCAAGGGCTGTTAGGTTTTTACTGGATGATGAGAAGTAACGCTACTACTGCACAAGCCTAGGGATTCGCTATACCTGATACAGCTGTACTTCCACAGTCGTCCACTCTGCCGTAAGTTGTCACACTAAGGTGCAAGTCACGCTATGGTGCATGTCTTCAGACTTGTATCCTACTATGGTGTCGAGGTTGCAACTCGACTGGCTTGAAAAGCCAAAGCTGAAGGAGCTCCTGAAATTTATATAGGTACAGGTCGCGACCTGTCCGCGCAATACCACTTGATATGAAACTTATACTTGGGAAATAGCAGCTACTGAACATTCCCCTCCTCCGAGGGGTTAGGGGTGGGTTCACCAGAATTTTTCAGCTACAGCGCTTAAACTTAAACAGCAACTACAGGCGCTACTTCTCCCTGAGCGGCACGTATACCACTTTCTTTGTCTCAAAAAATTCTTCGCTGAAAAAGTCTCTTAACTCAGTAGTATGGGTAATAAGACCCGACTCTGCTAACTCTTCCTGAAGCTCTCCGCCTTTCAGGTAGTATAAGCCTTCTTTTTCAAGTCCTGCTTTTTTAAAGCTGTTCATCACCCAGGGCCAGAAATTGGCGAGGCGCGTAACGGCGCGGCTTACCACAAAATCATACTTATCGCGCACCTGCTCGGCACGGGTATGCGAGGCAGTAACATTGTGGAGGTGCAATTCTCGGGCAATTTCGTTTACCACATGTATCTTTTTGCCAATAGAGTCTACCAAATGAAACTTCACCTCCGGAAACATCACTGCCAAGGGCAAACCAGGAAGTCCGCCACCCGTACCCACATCCAGCACCGACGTATGCTCTGGAAAAGACACCACCTTGGCAATACCTAGAGAGTGGAGAATGTGGTGCACGCCTAGCATATCCATATCCTTGCGCGAGATCACGTTAATTTTCTGGTTCCACTCCTGGTACAGTTCGCCCATCTGCTCATACTTCTTCAGTTGGTCTTCAGTAAGTTCAGGAAAATAGCCGGAAAGCAAGATGCGGATGGAGCTCATATTGATTATAAATGATGAATTACAAATTATGAATGCGTTCTTAAGACACGACAAAGTATAAAACAGCTGCTACCAGTGCCACAACAGCAACTACGGCTAAGGCCATGAACAGGTCGAAGAGCAGCACAAGGCCAGCATTTTTATACTTACCCTCGTACTTTACCTGTAACTCCTGCTCTACCCGCTCTTGCCTGCGCAGGCGCAAGTATAAGTACTGCTTCCCGATTCCTTCAAGTATAGTATCAGCTACTCCTGGCATATTCTAGTTATACTTCACAAGTATAAATCCTGTGTCCTTTGTCTTGCTACGTGTGTCTCTACTGCTGCAAAAGTATGAAATATGAACGGAACTAGCGTAAAGTATAAAGCCCCGGCTGCACGAGGGCAACAGGGGCTTTAACCGTAATCAATATATTAACCTTAATTCAATGCTTATTAAATGAGGTGCTTTTTGTTTTTCACCATGTCATAGAGCAACTCGCGGGCACGGTGCAGCTGCGCTTTTACGGTACCAAGCGGTGCGTTAAGCTCCGTTGCAATCTCCTCGTAGCTAAGTTCGTTAAAATAACGCAAGGTAACCAGGCGCTGATACTTGTCTGGCAGTTTAGCCACGACATACTGCATAATCTCGATCTTCTGATTCTTGATCGCTTCTTCCTGCGGATTCAGGTTCTTGTCCTTAAAGTCGATCGTTATCTCATCGCCGTTGTCGATTTTGATAGCCGAGTCGATAGACATGGTTTTGATTCTGTTCTTGCGAATAAAGTCGATGCAGTTGTTGGTAGCGATCCGGAACAGCCAGGTACTGAAGGCATACTCGGGATTAAACTTATGCAGGTTTTTAAACGCTTTGGCAAAAGCCTCTATGGTTAAGTCCTCTGCATCGTCAGCGTTGCGCACCATCTTCAGCACTACGTGGTACACGGGCTTCTTGTAGATACTCATCAACTCGGCATACGCCTTTTCGTCTTTTTCTTCTACCGCCGCCTGAATTAGCTTAAAATCATGCTTTGCTTTTGCAGAGAATTGTTTATTTACTTCCATCTGAATTGTTTATACAGTAACACAGATATCCCAAGGAACAAGTAGTTTACAAAGTAAACTAAATCCAGCACAGGCATCAGCAACAAGGGAATCTTATCGTTTAGTCTGCGGGCAGCTGCGAGATATACAGGAAAAACTGCTACGTAACGAATACAAACCAAAGCGCCCAATATAGCGAATTGGCTATTTACAACCATAAGAATAACGAAAAGTATGTAAAAAAGTATATTCGATACAACAAAAGCTCCTATTCTTCTTCTGTCTGCTGCTTTATATTGCCCACCAACCGATAAGTGTCTTCTTTTCTGGACAACCCACTCCCGAAACGTCTTTTTGGGAACGCTAATTGTCTGTGCCTCCTTGTCGATAACAATACTAACCTTACTATTGTTGGCTGCATCGCGAACAAAAAGATCGTCGTCGCCGCCCATTAATTTGATGTGCGATGCAAAACCCTTGTTTTTAAAGAAACACGCCTTAGTGTAGGATAAGTTTCGGCCAACGCCCATGTAGGCTCGGCCTCTGCTTGCTTGAGACAAATACTGAATTCCGGTCAGCAAGGTTTCATATCGGATAAGCTGATTTAGAAATCCTTTTAAATGTGCATACGGAGCATAGCCTAGTACTACTTCTGCGCCAGTTTGATAGCCGCTTTGCATCTTTTGAATCCAATTTTTGCTGCACGGGCGGCAGTCGGCATCTGTGAACAGCATGTGCTCATACTTGGCAGCGCGTATACCCAGCGCCAAGGCATACTTTTTAGGATTTAAATAATCCGGTGTTTTCTTGATAGTGACTACCCGGAAGTTCGGAAACTGCCGCTCCAGCTCATAAGTATAAAATTCAGTGTCGTCTTCAGAACGGTCGTTTACGAGCAATACTTCAAACTCGGGATAATCCTGATCCAGCAAAGCAGGCAACAGCTCTACCAGGTTCTCCAGCTCATCATGTGCCGCCACAATAACGGATACCGGCCGCTGCACATCCGACTCCGGGTCCTGGTGCTTGGTGAGCGGCAAAAACCTAAAGAAGACAAAATATAGCTGCACCAGCACACAAAGGGCCAATGCTCCGAGAAGTATTAGTGTAACCAATTTTAGAGTTCCGAATTACGAGTTCCGAATTACGAGTTCCGAATTACGAATGATGCGTAAGCATTACGCCGATTCCCATACCTGGCACGACTCCTTCAGTACATCATCCTCTTTCAAAATTAGGCAAAGTATAGCCATTTCCGAAGGGAGTTCTAAATTTAAAGTTGGTTATGGTTTGTGCAGGCGTAGTTTGTATCTTTGCCGGTTGATTAAAATCTCAGAACTTAAAGAAAAAGAAGCCTTTGAAGGCAAAACTGGCATTTGGTGTTGTTTTTGCAAGATGATGCGCCAGTAACGATACAACCATGCAATTTAACTTAGTAGCCACAGACGCTCAATCAAAAGCACGCGCCGGTGTGGTGCAAACCGAGCACGGAGTCATTGAAACACCTATTTTTATGCCCGTTGGCACGGCAGGCACTGTTAAGGCAGTACACCAGCGCGAACTGAAAGAAGACATAAAAGCCGAGATTATACTTGGTAACACCTATCATTTATACTTGCGCCCAGGGTTACAGATACTGGAGCAGGCAGGCGGCCTTCATAAATTTAACGGCTGGGACCGTCCTATACTTACCGACAGCGGTGGCTATCAGGTGTTCTCGCTGGCTGGCACCAGAAAGATAAAAGAAGAAGGTGTCAAGTTTAAGTCGCACATCGATGGCTCTACCCTAAACTTCACGCCGGAAAACGTGATGGACACGCAGCGCATTATTGGTGCTGATATCATCATGGCCTTTGACGAGTGCACCCCCTACCCTTGCGATTACGGCTATGCCCGCAACTCTATGGAGCGCACACACCGCTGGTTGCAGCGCTGCGTGGATCGCTTCGACAGCACGGAGCCCAAGTATGGCTTCGATCAGACGCTCTTCCCGATTGTGCAGGGCAGCACCTACAAAGACCTGCGTGTGCAATCGGCAGAGACCATTGCCAGCTTTGGCCGCGAAGGCAATGCCATTGGCGGTTTATCGGTAGGCGAGCCAGCCGAAATGATGTATGAGATGACCGAACTGGTCTGCGATATACTGCCTAAAGATAAGCCGCGTTACCTGATGGGTGTGGGTACGCCAGCCAACATACTAGAAAACATTGCGCTGGGCGTAGACATGTTTGACTGTGTGCTGCCAACGCGTAATGCCCGAAACGGGATGCTGTTTACCACCCAAGGCATCATCAACATCCGAAATAAAAAATGGGCAGATGACTTTAGCCCGATAGATGCAGAGTTAGGCGGCTACGCGAGTACGTTCTACAGCAAAGCTTACCTGCGCCACCTTGTACACGCCGGCGAGTATTTAGGAGGACAAGTGGCTAGTGTACACAACCTTACCTTTTACCTGTGGCTGGTAAAACAAGCCCGCCAAAGAATCATAGATGGAACTTTCCGTGACTGGAAAGATGTGATGGTAAAGAAATTAATGACAAGGCTCTAGCGAGCCAGTTAAAAGTTAAGAGTTGAAAGTTAAAATTCATGCACAAGTATGACCGCAGACACTCACTCTTAACTCTTAACTTTTAACTCGTAACTAACTGAAGTGAAGCTCCTCGATAAATACATACTTAAGAAATTCCTGACCACGTATGTGTTCACGGTACTGATATTGGTGGCTGTTATTCTGGTAATCGACTTTACCGAGAAGAACGACGACTTTATCAAAACCAACCCGAGCGTGTATGAGATCATTTTCGACTATTACCTGAACCTGATTCCGTTCTACGCCAACATGCTTAGCCCGATTACAGTGTTTATCGCTACTGTTTTCGTTACGGCTAAGCTTGCCTCTCATACAGAGATCGTAGCCATGCTGAGCAGCGGCATCAGCTTCAGACGTTTGCTGGTGCCTTACCTAATGGGCTCCACTTTAATTGGCGCTGTTATCTTTGTTCTGATCGGATGGATAATTCCAAACGCCAATAAAGAGAGCGTGGCTTTTCAGGTTAAGTATATCAAAAGCCCTTTTACCTATGACAGCCGTAATATTCACATCAAAATAGGGCCGGAAACTTATGTGTACATGGAGAGTTACAACAACTCGGCACATGTGGGTTATAACTTTGCACTGGAAAAGATTGAAGGCACTAAGCTAAAGCAAAAGCTGGCCACCAACAGCATTTCCTGGAACGAGGAAAAAGAAAAGTGGCACATAGACCGCTACACCCTGCGCACCTTTAACGGCGAAAAAGAAACTATCTATAAAGGTGCCAACCTTGATACAACGCTGAACCTTCGCCCTAAGGACTTTGAAAGCACCTATAAGCTGGAACAAACGCTAACGCTGCCCCAACTCAACGACTTTATAAACGAAAAGATAGAACGTGGAGCAGACGATATAGAGATTTACCTGATTGAAAAATACGAGCGCTTCAGCTATCCTTTTGCAATTATCATATTAACAGTAATCGGCGTGATTGTGAGTGCACGCAAGGCTCGGGGTGGAGTTGGTGTACAGATAGCCTTGGGGTTCATGCTGGCCTTCATTTTTATTATTTTTGTTATCACCAGCCGAAGTTTGGCTCAAGTTGGCGATATTGCCCCGCAAATTGCCGCCTGGATTCCGACTTTCGTATTTACAGGTATTGGAGCTTTGTTATACCGTTACGTACCGCGCTAAATGCCGAGCTTAAAACACTTTATAGAGCTTCACTTTGTTATTTTCCTGTGGGGTTTTACGGCCATACTTGGTAAGCTGATCAGTATACCTGCAGTGGAGTTGGTGGCGCTGCGTACATTCATTACCGCACTTGCCCTGGGAGCCATTATTTACAAACGTGGTACTCCCTTTTGGATGGGTCGGGCCATGGCATTAAAGATTATCGGCGTAGGCTTTATCATTGCAGCCCACTGGATTCTGTTTTTTGCCGCTGCCCGTGTAGCATCTGTGTCTATCTGTCTGGTGGGCATGGCTACTGCCAGCCTTTGGACAGCTTTTCTGGAGCCGCTTATCTCTAAGACTAAAGTAAAGCCGCATGAGATTTTGCTGGCCCTGCTCATTATTCTGGGCCTTTACATCATCTTTCAGCACGAAACAAGCTTTGATAGCATCATCGGCATTGCTATGGCTGTGGGCTCTGCCTTGCTTGCCTCTATCTTTACAATTATTAATTCCAGGTTGGTTAAACTGGTACCTTCTACCACCATTACCTGCTACGAGATGGCTGGTGCCTGCCTTGGCACTGTTTTATTTTTCCCGATATACACGCAATTTTTTGCAGCAGGAGGCACATTGGCCTTTGGCATGCAGCTGATGGATTGGGTATACCTGCTTGTACTTACCCTTGCCTGTACTGTTTATGCCTACACGGCTGGTGTACGCCTGATGCAGCGCTTTTCAGCCTATACCATGAACCTGACGGTCAACCTTGAGCCAGTATATGGTATTATTCTGGCTATTCTTATTTTCCCGGAAAGTGAGAAACTTTCTTCCGGTTTCTACTTAGGAGCGTCGGTTATTTTGCTGAGTGTATTCATTTATCCTGTACTAGATACATTTGACAAACGCCGCAAGAAGAAAAAGCTACAGCAGACCTTTCCAGATAGCGTAGTGGTCAGGAAAGACTAGCTCTCCGGGTTCTTCTGTTTTAAATAGCCCATACACCGCTGAGCCCGAGCCAGTCATGGAAGCATATACGGCACCAGCCTCATACAGCTTGCTCTTTGCCTGCTGCAGTTCAGGATACTTCGGGAAGAGAGCTGTTTCAAAGTCATTCTTAAGTATGTCGTGCCATATCTCTACGTCCTGCTTTAAAAGCATGTGCATATCGCAGGACGGTTGTTGCGGTTTTATACTTCCGTAGGCTTCGGCTGTGGTTATGTGTATACCAGGATACACCACTACACAAGTATAACCACTCAGGCTTAACTTTACAGGCTCAAATACATCGCCTCGCTCTGTTGCAATTACTGGCTTGTTCTGCACAAAAAAAGCACAATCAGAACCTAGTTGGCGTGCATAGTTTTCAAGTGCGTCTGCATCAAGCTTCAACTCAAACAGCTTGTTCAGCATACGCAGGGTGAACGCTGCATCAGCCGAGCCTCCTCCTAAGCCAGCACCCATCGGAATAACCTTGTGCAGGTGCATGTGTACTGGAGGCAGGCTATAATCCTGCTGCAACAGTTTATATGCTTTCAAACAAAGGTTGCTCTCTGAGCTTCCAGGCACAGGCAATCCTGTCATTTTAAATTGCTCTTCTGTAGACGGCAATATTTCAAGCGCATCACACCATTGCACCGGATAAAAACAGGACTGCAGGTTATGAAACCCATCCGACCGCTTTTCTGTGATGTATAAACCCAGGTTTATTTTTGCATTAGGGAAATCGAGCATGTATGGTATAAGTCTTTAACGACGTATTGATCTTGATTTAAACAACTAAGGGAGGTAACGCTGGAGTACAACTTTCTCAGCAACAGCACAAGGAATGCTACAGTTGAGATTACTTAGCCCACCGCTTCAGCAGCCACCAAGTCTCTTACGAATATTCTCAGCTTCTAGTGCTGAAATTAAACTGCCGCTAAGCCAGCTTCTAACTCAGCGACTAGTTCCTCTGGCTCTTCAATGCCAACCGATAACCGGATAACGCCAGCTGTAATGCTCATTTTCTGCTGCTGCTCTGGGGTTAGAGAACGATGGGAAGAACCCAAGGGATAAGAGATAGAAGTATTGACACCCGCTAAAGACGGTGCAAAAGGTATAGTTGGTAAGGCTCTCATAAACCTGTTCACAGCCTCCGTATCATCTACTATTTTAAAGCTCATCATCCCTCCGAACAGGCCCTGCCCCTGCTGCTTTGCCAACGCATGCTGCGCGTGTTCCTCTAAGCCGGGGTACCATACTTTCTCTACCTTCGGATGCTGTTGCAGGAAGTTTGCCAGCACAAGCGCATTACTGCTGTGTTGCTTCATACGCAGGCGTAGAGTTTTTAGACCTCGGGCAGCTAACCATCCGTCAAACGGGCTTAGGTTAAGGCCATATACCATCATCACCTTCTGTACCCGCTGCAGGTGCTCCTGCTCTTTACAAACCACCACACCAGCTGTTACATCGCTATGCCCTGAAAGGTATTTTGTAACACTGTGAATCACCATATCTGCCCCAAGCGCAAGTGGCTTTGTAAGAACAGGTGTGGCAAATGTATTATCAATTACCAGCAATATCCCTTCGCGCTTTGTCTCCTGTGCCAGCCTCTGTACATCAAATACCTGAAGCAAAGGGTTGCTCATGGTTTCTACCAAAAACAATTGCGTTTCCGGCTGCACGTAGTTTGCCAGGCTATACGTATCTGCAGTAGGCACAAAATCTACCCGAATACCTATACGTGTCAGCTCCTGCGATAGAAGCGCAGATGAACCGCCATAGATTTCTTCCGCGCATAGTACATGATCACCTGCTTTGCAGACAGCCAACACCGCCGCAAGTATAGCCGACATGCCCGATGAAGTCACAACTGCTCCTGCGCCTTGCTCCAACTGATTTACCTGTTGCGCTAGTTCATCTGTGTTAGGGTTGCCATAGCGGGTATACATGTAGCTCTGCCCTGGCTGCTCAAAGTATTGCTCCAGTGCATTCAGGTCATCAAAGGCAAAAACCGAGGTTTGGTAGATAGGTGTGGTTTTGGGCTGTATATGTGGCATAGGAAGTATAAAGTTTGCCTCAAGTTAAGGAGGATTTTTATATATTGTAAAGGTGTGGCTGGGGAGGTATAAATTTTTATACGCTAAGGTATAAAGTACTCCAGCTAAAGGGCCAATAACCGGAACAGTGTCTTATATACAATAGTTGTGCTACAATTAAAATAAAAAAACATGGATTTAGAAGCTTTCGAGAAGAACATAAACTCACACGATTCTAGTTTATCGGAAATGCTATCGGCTGTTCTTGAAACGGAAATTGAAAATCAAGCTTTGCTAAGGACTCTTTTAATGAACCAAGCAATGTTGTTTGAAATGCAAAACCCAAGTAAATCAGCCAGCGAGTATGAGCAAGAATTTATGGGAGTAGTTAACGACTTGAAGAATGAGAAGCTGGCTTCTGTAGTCAATAGAA
>NZ_JBHTLD010000114.1:0-16287 GCF_042678745.1 Pontibacter rugosus
TTCAATGTATAAACTTCGTTTTACAACCATTGCTGTGGCAGGTCACCAAATACTGATGCGCTCTACTACAGTTAAGTTGAAGGCACCTCAACAGTAGCAGGAGATAGATGGATACAAAAAAACGGCTACCATATTGGGCAGCCGTTGTGGGTGTAACTTCTGAAGGAAGGATTTTGCTATCGGGTAATAATAACTTTTTTGCGTTCGTAAGCCAGGTTTGTAAAAATGCCATAGCCACCCTGCACCGAAGATTTTATTTTGGTTGGTTGGGCAAAAGGGTTGCCATTGGCGTCTTTGGCATCGCTTGTAGATGACAGAAAATCGTAATACTGCTCTTCAATGTGATAGAGCGAGACAATCAAGGTATCTCCCTCCTCATAATCATAAGCAGAGCCAAAAGAAATAATTTTGCCGTTGTTCAATCTATCGGAGGTGACAATATCTCTTTGGCTGCCATTCATCAGGCTGTCGCGGTGCGTCATGTAGCGGTAAAAATCTTTGGTGTTTCCATCGTCCTTAAAGGTGGTGAGCAGATACGCTTTTTTATCTTCGTTAAACTTCCATTCTACGGTATCAATCGGTACCTTTTTTTGCACAACAGTATAACCGGTCACTCTACGCCCTTTGCCATCTACTACTTCTATACTATAGATGTCGCCGGGTTTGCCCTTCATGTTTGTGGAGGAGGTATGTGTGTAAAAGCGCCCCGTGTTCCTATCCTGAAAAGGTTTATAACTTAGTTGCAGGGTTCTGCCGTTATGGCCAATGGTAACTTCTGCGTCGGGCACTAAAGGCAATTGTGCATCATCAAAATATCCGGCACTTTCCAAAACCAAAGCACGTATTGTCTTTCCTGGCTCCAGGTAGCACTCTACCACCAGTTTTGGTTCATGGTATGGCAATTCAACTTCTACGTCTTTCTCCAAATCGCAAGAACTAGAGGCTAAACTCAGCACCGACAGCATCAGAAAGTAGAGGAACTTTGTTCTCATCAGAATTTAAAGTTATAGGTAACCGAAGGGATAAGCGGAAACAACGACACCTGCTTTGCCTGAAACCCAACAGTTTCGTTTATAGTTCGGTCTTTAATCTGCTCAAAGTATATAAAGTATGGGTTACGGCGGTTATAGGCATTGTACACACTAAATGTAAGGTCGGCCTCACCTCGCTTTGGTTTGAGCTTAAGAACTGCACCAAGATCTAGACGGTGGTAAGCGGCCAGCCTGAAGGTGTTGCGGTCTTCATAAATGGGAATAATGTTGGGGTCTTTCCCTTCCACATCCTGCAACGGGAATCTGGCAACAGGGAGCGATACAGCCTGGCCGGTGCCGTATACAAAAGAACCTGTCAGGCTCAAACGCTTGTTCAGCTGGTGCAGAATTACAAGGCTAATATCGTGGCGCCTATCATAGCGGTTAGGAAACCATCTGCCTTCATTGATTTGCTCCTGGCCGTTTTCCCCATCAAACTTCCTATAGGTCCAGGAGAGCGTGTAGCCTAGCCACCCAGTAGTCTTGCCTTTCACCTTTTCAATGTACAGCTCATTGCCGTAGCTTCGGCCTCTGCCAAACAAGAATTCATCTTCCAGGTTATCATTTACAAATAGATTTGCCCCATCACGAAAATCAATCTGGTTGTGCATCCACTTGTAGTATACTTCGTTAGTTAGTATGTATCGTCCTTTTCCGAAAATTCGGTTAGCGCCCAAGGCTACCTGCTGTGATTGCTGCGGCTTTACATTAGGAGTGGATGGATACCAGACATCTGTAGGAAGTGAAGCGCCAGAGTTGGCTACCAAGTGTATGTACTGTTTCATGCTGGCATAACTAGCCTTGATAGAGGTGCTTTCGCTGAGGTTATACTTAGCTGATACACGGGGCTCTAAGGCGCTGTACGTTTTGCCGCCGCTTGTAAAGGCCGAGACACGCAAACCATAATTCAGTGCCAGTTGTGCATTTACCGTATAGTCGTCAGAAAGGTAGGCGCCATATTCCGTTGCCCTAAAGTCGTTGCCGGAGCTAAAGCTTTGGGAGTTATCTTCAGAGTCAAAATTCAGGCGGCCAACAGTAAAAAAGTGGCGTGTGGCCATTAATCCGAATTTTAACGTGTGGCCTTTTCCTACAAACCAGTCAAAATCTGTTTTGGCTGTATAGTCTTCTATATCAGAAGTAAGTTTAAAGCTGAAGATATCAATCTTGTTGTTGATGTTATACTTATAGCTGGAAGTGCCTAAGGAGGTGGTAGCGTACAGGTTGTTGTTGAACTTGTGGCGCCAGCGCAGGTTTCCCATGGTGTTGCCCCAGTCAAAGCCAAATGTGAAATCGTCGTCGTTAAAGCCAAAAAAGTCGCGGCCATAGTAGCCGCTTAAGCTCAGCTCGTCATTTTCACCCAGCTTGTAGTTTAGCTTGCCGTTGAGGTCGTAAAAGTAGTAATCCGGTATAGGGTTATAATCTTCTGTGTCTTCGTTGAGACGGTTAAGCTGGCGTGTAAAAATATCTACATAGGTGCGGCGGCCAGATACTATAAAGGTAGCTTTATCTTTTACGATGGGGCCGTCTACAGAAAGTCGTGATGAAATCAGCCCGAGTCCTCCGTTCACGTTTATACCTTCGTTGTTGCCTTCCTGCATTGCTACTTCTACTACAGAGGATAAACGCCCTCCAAACTGAGCAGGGAAACCACCTTTGTAAAGCTCCACACTCTTCACGGCATCGGGGTTAAACACACTGAAGAAGCCGAACAGGTGTGAGGCGTTGTAGATGACTGCATCATCCAGCAAAACCAGGTTTTGGTCTGGCCCGCCTCCGCGTACATATAATCCCGAAGTGCCTTCGCCGCTTGATTGCACACCCGGCTTTAGTTGAAGTGTTTTAATTAAGTCAACCTCCCCAAAAAGGGCGGGAAGCAGTTTTGCGTCTCGTGATGTGAGCTTATCTACACTCATGCGTGTATCGTTGAGCCGCTGGCGAAGGGTGTTAGATTCTACTTTTACTTCTCCCAGCTCGTTGCTGTAAGGGAGTAGCGCAAAGTTTATACTTTGGCTGTTGCCGCGAAGTATAATGTTACGTGTTGTTGCCGCATACCCAATGTAAGAAGCCTGAAGCGTATGCTCACCTTCGGGCAGGCTCAGGGAGTAAAAACCATTTGCGTCTGTAACGGTTCCTCGTTGCATTTCTGGTGCTGTTACAGTAGCTCCAATTAAAGCCTCTCCGTTCCCTTCTGCCCGCACGTAACCTTGCACCAGTTGAGTTTGGGCTATGGTTGGCAGAGACAGGAAGAGCATTAAGTATAAAAACAGAAACGCTTGGTTTTTAAACCGCATTCAAGATGATGTTAAGCTGGAAATTTGATCTAATTTACACAAACTGATTTGTAATCAGAAAGGTTTGTTTCATGTACGGTTTTTATCTGTGGCTGGACTTTCTGGTCAGTCATGCTGAGGTATATATATCATAATAAAGCCGTTGCCAAACAGACAACGGCTTTAAGAAGCTGTATAGTATAGTAAACAATTGCCGTTAGCCCATATATAGCTCCAGTATACGCATTTTAAAATAGAACTCGCATTTGCTTTGGAGTAGCTCAGCCTGCGTTTTATTCATGTTATTCAGTGATTCCATGTAAAAAAAGAAGTCGATGTTGCCTAGCTCGTAGCGGCGTTTAGCAGAGCTAAAGGCGCGTTGGGTATAATCCAGGTTGGCAATAACGGTGTTATACTTTTCTCGTGCTGCCAATACATCCTGGTAGGCCTGCTGTACGGTTTGTCTTAACTGGTTTTGGCTGGCAATAAAGTCAAGCTCAGCATTATGCAGGTCAAGGCGCGCTGTTTGGGCATCAAAGTGCCTGATTAAGCCATTGAAAACAGGAATGCTCAGGTTCAGGCCAATCACCTTGCGCTGGTTAAAGTCGAGTTGGTCGAAGTATGGCATGGTGTTAAAATTGCCATTTTCAGGATCTACATAAAAGTTGCTGGAGTAGTTGGAGCCGTAGACTCCTTCGAGGGAGAGAGTAGGAGAGAAATTGCTACGAATAACTTTTAAGTTACTTTTAGCAGCATCTAATGTGGCTGCAGAAGACTTTACTCCCGGTGAATGTCCAAGCGCACGTTGCATGATCTCTGCCTCAGCCGGTAGCAGCATATTAATGTCTTCCGGTGTATCAGGTGTTAAAAGTTCATAGTCTGGATTTCCCTCCACGTTCATTTCCTGAACCAGCTGTAGCTTATCGCGACGGAAGTTGTTTTGGTGTGTGATAAGGTTCAGTTTTTCAGTAGCCAGTTGCGCCTTGATCTGGTATACTTCGTCCTGGGCGCGAACGCCGGCTCTTTCCTGAATTTCTATTTTCTCTAACTGCCCTTGTAGCAGCTTTATCCGGTCTTCGGCAATATGGATGTTTTCACGGTCTACAAGTGCTTGCAGGTAGTAGGCGGTGACATTTGTTTCGAAGTCTATTTCTGCCTGCTGCACCGCATAGGTATAAGCGTTGGCATTGTGCTTTGCCTGCTTCAGTTCATGCAGCTTAGTGAAACCATCGAACAGAACCACCTGGCCTACCAGGTAAGGCTGCGAAGTACTGGTATTGCCGCGCTTTACTTCGCCGGCCACATTATCAAAAAACAATCCATTGCTGCGGCTCACATCTGCGCTGGCCGTTATGCTGGGCAGGTAGCTATACTTGCTGCGTCGCACACCAATGTCGGCCCTGGTGCTGTTATACTTTGCCTGGCGCAGCGCTACATTATTCTGGCGGGCCAGTTCAAGGCTTTTTTCGAGCGAAATAGGTACCTGTGCCTGTGCTACTCCAGCTAAAATAAGGCAAACAGTTAGCCCTCCCAGCTTTTGGAGCAGGGCTCTGATGGTAAAATTTTTCATAGGTTTAGTTTATACTAGTGGCAATGTTTAGGCAGAAAAAATCAGGACCCCAACCAGGCATTCCGAAGCTGTAGTTGCGCTGGAGTGGCGTTAGAATCAGGGATCAGTACATGCTGTTGCGCCCGTTTCATGGCTGTAGCCTTGCCTTTCAGTTTCTTTTCCTTCAGCACTCCTTTGTTGTTTATGCGGCCAACCGTAAAGGTCAGTTTGTCTCCAGGCTTCAGGCTTTGTAATTCCACTCCAATCAGATCGCGGATATTTTGCGCTGTAATGGGGGTGCCGTTAAATTCCAGTAGTACATCGTCGGTTTTAAAACCCATACTTCTGCCAAAGGCGTCCATGTCTGCGGTGTCTGCTACTTTAAGCTTACCTGTTGTTTCATCTATACCGGGCAGAAAGCCACCGTAAGAAATAATATTCTGCGTGGCTACGGGTTCGTACCGTATGCCTACTTTTCGGAATGTTTCTTCCAGCGGGAGTGGCTCAGATCCCTCTACATACTTTGTAAAGAACTGCCGAATCTCCGGGTATGTCAGTTCAGTTATTTTATCAAAAAGCTCATTGTCTTTAAAAGAGTTGGTTTTGCCATAGGTTTTGGAGAGATCCAGCATCAGGTTGCGCAAGCCATACTTGCCGCCGCTTAATTCTCGTAGGCGCACATCCAGGTTCAGTCCTATCAATGCTCCTTTCTGGTACACGTTACCATATTCCTTTTCATACTTATCCAGCACCTGGGCACTCATCACCGTAAAGGGAAGGGTATCGTTATAATACTCTTTGGAGGTGACGATATACTCACGCAGCTTTTGCAGGTAGGTGTCCAGATCATAAAGCTCCTCATACACCTGCACATGCGAGGCAAAGTACTCGGTTACACCTTCGTAAAGCCAGAGATGCTTCGACATTTTCGGGTTAATGAAGTCGAAATTTCCGATCTCCTCAGAATGGATGCTCAAGGGCGTTACGATATGGAAAAACTCGTGGGCTGCTACATCGCGTATGGTGCTGCTAAACTGCTCTTCCGGCATCTCCGGTAAAAAGTAAACAGAGGAGTAGGAGTGCTCCAGCGCTCCAAATGAACCTGATTTACCTACACGCTCCGGCACATAAATCAGGAAAGCATACTTGTCAACTGGCAAGGTGCCACCTAAATAGCTTCGCTGCGCTTCCAGAATATTTTTTACAGTGCCAGCAATAGGTTTAGATGTAACACGGCCTGAAGGTGAATAAACAGATACCAATACCTCTGTGCCACCCAGGTTCAGCACTGTTGTGTCAGGGCGGTTATACATCAGGGGCGAGTCAGCCAGATCAACATAGTTGGCAATCTGGTATTTATCAGCCGTATCAGTAGTGACAGCTGCCTTCAGTGGCGTAGAACCGTAAAAGCCTTGTGGCTTTTTCACGTTCAGTTCGTAAGGCAGTTGCTTCATGCCATCAAAATACCCTATAAAGCCGAAGGTATTGATAAGAAAGTTTTTACCAGCCTCTATGTTAGTGCCACCGGGTTCAAACAGTACGTCTTCGCGTTTTAGGGTGTCAAAGGTGTCATCTACCCAGTAAGTAACTCTGGCCAGCTGCGTAGCGTTTTTTATTTTCCAGCGGTTTACATCCAGCCTCTCTACCGCAAGGGGCAGGCCAGCTTTGGTGTAAGCTTTAAGATCAGATACTAACTTGCCAAAGTCGGATACAGAATAAGTGCCAGGTACAATTTTAGGCATTACGTAGGTAACTTCGCTCTGATTGATAGTAGGCGCCAGCACAGTAACCTGCACCTTATCGTTTTGAACAGAGTTTAAGTCAATGGTTACATTATACTTACTGTCTGCTTTGTCTGCTTTTTGCTGTGCATCAACATTTCCTGATAAGGCGAGGCTAAAGCCTAAGCTGAGCAGTAGGATATTCTTTTTTATTGACATAGTATCTTGATTTCAGATAGGATCATGCATTAACTGATTATGTACGATCTACACCCTGTGCTCGTTCTCGGTTTAGGTACGCATCCAGAAAATTAAACCAGCTTCATTAGATAAAAAGTAGAACGCTACAGCAATTAACCCTGCTGCAGGTTAGTACTGCGGAAGCGCCTGACTAACATATAAGTTCCTTTTTATTGGGTTCTGATAGCTTTTACCGGGTCCAACAAAGCGGCTCTTATTGCCTGAAAGCTAACCGTGGCAAGTGCGATAACAAGCGCTAAAACAGCAGCCAGTGCAAACATCCACCAACTAAGATGTATGCGATAGGCAAAGTCCTGTAGCCATTTGCTCATGGCATACCAGGCAATAGGGCTGGCCACAAGTATAGCTAGCACCACCAGCAGTGCAAAGTCCTTAGACAGCAACATGACAATGCTACCGGTAGAGGAGCCTAGCACTTTGCGGATGCCAATCTCTTTGGTGCGCTGCTCTGCTGTAAAAGAGGCCAGCCCAAACAGCCCAAGGCAGGCAATAAGTATGGTAAGGCCGGCAAAGTATCCGAAAACGGTGAGCATTTTTTCTTCGGCGCGATACTGCCTGTCAAAGAACTCATCCATAAAGAAGTATTCCATGGGGTGCCTTGGGTCGAAGCTGCGCCACTGCTCTTGTATAAAGTGTATGGTGGCAGCCTGGTCTTGTGGCGTAATCCGTGCCATTAGATACCCTGGTGATGCCGGAGAGAGTACCATGATAATGGGCTGCACATCAGAATGAAGCGAGGAAACATGAAAATCTTTCACAACGCCGACTACCTTGCCGTTACCGTCCGAAATATTATCCCTGCTAAGCTGCACACGCTTACTAACGGGGTCTGTCCAGCCCAGCCAGCGTGCTGCGGCCTCGTTTATGATCACACCAGCGCTAGCATCCGTCTGGATTTCCTGGGAGAAGTTTCGGCCATCTTGCATGCTAATGCCCATCACAGGTATAAAATCATAGTCTACGGCCATGATATCCATTGTTTTCTCTACCATTTTCTCATCCTGTTCTACTAGTATAAGTGTTCGGTTCAACGACTCAGCCGGGATGCTGTAAGAGTTGGACACCAGTTTTATGTTCGGGTGTTGCAGCAGTTTTTGCTTAAGCGCTGGCAGGCGCTGTACTAGGGTAGAATCGCCATTAGGCACATCCACCACCAATACCTGCTCTTTGTTGAAGCCGAGGTCAGCATTCTTGAGGAAATGCATTTGCGTGAACACGACAATGGTGCCGATCATCAGGATAAGTGAAATGCTGAACTGCACCACTACCAGCGCCCTTCGCAGGGTGGCGCTACCTCCCTTTGGCTGTTTATCTGATTTAAGAACATCGGAAGGCTTGAAGGCCGATAGAAAGAAGGCCGGATAGCTGCCTGCCACCACACCTACCAGCAGCACGATCGCCAGAAGAGCCACCAGGAACTCCCACTGCAGGAAAAAGTCTGAAGCAAAGTGCTTTTCAGTAAGTTCGTTGAATTCAGGTATAAAAATCTGTACCAGTGCCAGGGCCAGCAACACAGCCACCAACGTCAGCAGCAACGACTCGCTTAAGAACTGACTGATGATTTGGCTCCGTTCAGCGCCTACTACCTTGCGCAAGCCTACTTCTTTTGCGCGTTTGGCTGAGCGTGCTGTAGCCAGGTTCATGTAGTTTATACTTGCTATCAGCAGCAGGAAGGCAGCCACGGCTCCGAAGATGTAGATGTAAGAAATATTTCCGCTTGGGCTACGGTCACCGACATAGCGCGTATCGAAGTGAACTTCTTTAAGTGGCTGCGCAATAAAGCGCATTTGTGCGTTCAGGCGGTTCTCTTTTATCCAGGGGCTCACTACATTTTGTACCAGGTCGTTTACCTGTGCTTGAAAAGCAACAACCTGGTTTGGGTTGTGTAGCAGAGCATAAGTATAGAAGTTCATGTTAAACCAATGGTTGCTTTGCCCATCTGCCCGTAGTTCTGCATCTACAGTGGCACGCGAAAGCAAACCGGTGGTTTTGAGGTGTGAGTGCTTAGAGTCGTGGTAAACTCCGGTAACAGTATAGGAGTGGTTGCTGAATTTCAGTACTTCACCCATGGCCTGCTCTGTGCCACCAAAAAGCCTTTCTGCCAGCTCTTCTGTCAGCACAATGCTATTAGGGGCAGCCAGTGCTGTGGCTGGGTTGCCTGCTACCATCTCATAGTCAAATACCTTGAAATAGGAGGTATCGGCAAAGGCCAGGTTGTCTTCGTTAAAGCTCTGGTTCTGATACCAGATAGTTTGTTTGCCCGGGAAAAAATACTGCGTTACTGCTTCGGTCTCCGGAAACTTCCTGACAGCATCCTGTAGCGGAGGAGGAGTAACGGCAAACTGGTCCTGATGCCCCTCAAAGTTTACTTCTCCCACCAGGCGCACAATCCGGTCTGATTTAGAGAATTGGTTCTCGTAGCTCAGCTCGTCCTGCACATACAGAAATATAAGTATGCAGGAGGCAATGCCAATGGCTAAGCCTACAATGTTGATGGCAGAATATACATTGTTCCGCATCAAATTACGAATAGTAATTTTGAGATAGCTGGCTAGCATATGTTTGGTAGGAGAGGCGTTGGTAGAGGTTGTATAGATTGCAGCAAGGGCTTTTTATGAAGCAAGAGAGGGAAATTGCTCGGAGCCGGCTATGGCTCCGAGGTTTGTCTGCATAGCTGATTTATAATAACTCAACTGCATGGCGCTTCACGTTCAGGTTCTCCGTCACGATCTGGCCGTCAAATAGATTTACAATGCGGTGCGCGTATTCAGCATCAGTTGGGGAGTGTGTCACCATCACCACGGTGGTGCCTGCCTCGTTCAGCTCCGACAGCAGCTGCATCACCTCGCGGCCGTGCACCGAGTCCAGGTTACCTGTCGGTTCGTCGGCAAGTATAAGCGCTGGATTTGATACGGTTGCCCTGGCAATAGCCACACGCTGCTGCTGGCCACCAGAAAGCTGCTGTGGGAAATGGTTGCGGCGGTGGGCGATGCCCATACGCTCCATCGCTTCCTGGGTCTTTTTGTTTGTCTCTGCTTTAGACACACCTAGGTAAGCTAGTGGCAACGCAATGTTTTCCTCCACCGTCAGTTCATCTATCAGGTTAAAGCTTTGAAACACGAAGCCCAGGTTTTGCTTGCGAAGCTTGGCACGCTGGCGCTCTGAGACATTGGCTACTTCCTGATCCAGAAACTTAAAGCTGCCTGAGGAAGGGCTGTCGAGCAGGCCCAGGATATTTAGTAGCGTAGATTTGCCGCAACCGGATGGGCCCATGATGGCTACAAACTCACCTCGTTTGATTTTAAGGTCTACGCCAGCCAGCGCTGTGGTTTCTACTGTATCGGTAATGTACTTCTTTTGCAGATTCTGTGTGTCAATTACTAGTTCTTGCATGTTCATAGTGCTCTTTGCTGTAGATAGTGGATAGTTCTATTTTGTACTAGTGGCTTTGTCTCTTTTGTGTGATAAGTATAAATCGAGGTATAGTTTTCTACTTACTTTAACTCCAGCCGGTCTATGTCGCCGTAGCTGTCGTAGGATGAAAGTACTACTTTATCGCCTGGTTGCAGCCCGTCCAGTACTTCGTAGTGGTTAGGGTTTTGTCGGCCTAGTTTAATATTCCGTTTTTCTGCATAATCGCCATTTGGGTTGACTACAAAAACCCAGTTGCCGCCTGTGCTCTGGTAAAAGCCCCCACGCGGGAGTAGTACTGCTTTGCCGCCATCGTTCAGGTTGAGTTTCACCTGTAGTGTCTGGCCCCGGCGTATGCCTTCCGGTGTTCCTTCGGCAAATTCAAGGTCTACCTGAAACGTATTGTTTTGTACTTCGGGGAACACCTTGGCGATGGCTACTTTATAGGTCTTGCCGTTAAAATCAAAGTTGCCTGTCAGGCCAGGGTACACCCTGGAGATATAATGTTCGTCTATGTTGGCTTTAACTTTATAGCCGTTCAAATCGTCTATCTGCCCAATGTTCTCGCCTGGGGCTTTGGATTCTCCAACCTCAGCTTTTAGCGTAGAGAGCTGCCCTGTAAAGGGAGCTGTTACATAAAGGTTGTTGAGTGTGCTACGGGCCATACCAATGTTGGCTTCCATGCGGCGGATTGACTCATCAAGCTGCTTCAGGCGATCCTCCATCAGCTTTGCGTCTTGCTTCACAGAGCGTTCTGCCAGCATTTTGCGTTTTTTCAGATAGTTATACTCGTCTCTGGCAGCTTCAAACTCCTCCCGCGATATTACTTTCTCCGCAATCAGCATTTTGTTGCGTTCATACTTGCGCTCGGCAAGGGCCAGGTTATACTCTATCTCAGCCAGATCATTTTCTTTGCGAATCAGGTCCTGCTTCATGGTGATTTCCGAATTCTGGCGTTCGTTCATCAGGTCATACAGCTGCGTCTCGCGGGTCATGAAGTCAATTTGGAGCGTAGTGTTGGAAAGCTTAAGTATAGTATCTCCTTTTTCTACCATGCGGCCGTCATCTGTATAGATCTTTTCTACACGGCCTCCTTCTGTTATGTCCAGGTAAAAGCTTTTTAATGGATCTACTGAGCCATCAATGGCTATAAACTCCTGAAAATTTCCTTCCTGTACCTGGCCTAGTGTCACACGCTCGCTATCTACATTTAATTTAGAACTATGCTCGGCAAACAACAGGTTGTACAGCACAAGTATCAACACTAATGTTCCGGCAGCAATCAGGGCAACCTTCTTTGTAGTAAACTTTTTCTTTTCGATTACGCGATCCATAGTTGGTAGAAGTATAGGAGCTAAGTATAGTTAGGGTATATATTCTTGAACCTTAATTCCAACAAGTGTGCCATGTTATTTAATGGATTAATAATCAGTTTGTTGTGTGCTTGTGTAGATGCGTGACTATGTTATAACTGTTCAGTTTCGTACACTTTAGTGTCCTGTACCGAACAGCTTCAGGGCAGAGGAAGTACAAGAAGAAATTAATGCTAAAGCGTTACGTTTATACTTGTCCATTCATATGGCATCTTACTTAAAAATAATTTACTTTTACTCACAGGCAAGTATTTTGTCTGAGTGAAAACATCGGCCAACATACACTGCTTTCACTGTGGCACAAGTCATGGCAGCCTTATCCCAAAGCACGCATTCCATAAAATCTAATATACATACATTGACTCAGTACCTATGAGTAAGATTGCTTGCAAAATTCTAGTTGTTGATGATGAAGAAGATATTCTGTTGGCTGGAAAGCTCCTGCTGAAACAACACTTTGCCACAGTAAAAACAACCTCTGACCCTTACCAAATACCTGCTCTTTTGCAGGAGCATGGGTTTGATGTGGTACTGCTGGATATGAACTATAGTACTGGGGCCACATCAAGCAAAGAGGGTTTCCATTGGCTAAAGCAGATTCTACAGCTCTCTCCTAAAACTACTGTGATCTTGATGACGGCCTATGGTGACATTGAAATTGCTGTAAGGGCCTTGAAAGAAGGTGCTGCTGACTTTGTGCTGAAGCCCTGGCAGAATGACAAATTAGTTGCCGTGCTTAAAACTGCCTGCCAGCAGCAGAGCATACGTGTAAAACGAAGCGCCGAATCAGCAGAGCATAACAATACAGTTTATCATTACGATGGCTTTATTGGCGTTTCTCAGGCCATGCAGCGTGTATACCAGACTATAGATAAAGTAGCAGGTACAGATGCCAATGTCCTTATACTTGGCGAGAACGGCACAGGCAAAGAAGTGGCGGCCCGGGCACTGCACCGCAAATCTAAAAGGGCAGCCCATGTATTTGAGAAAGTGGATCTGGGAGCCGTAAGCGAAACCCTATTTGAAAGTGAGCTGTTTGGCCATGCCAAAGGAGCTTATACAGATGCCAAAGAAGATAGGGCAGGGCGTTTTGAAGCAGCTACAGGTGGTTCGTTGTTTCTGGACGAGATCGGAAATCTGTCGCCGGGGCTACAGGCAAAGTTGCTTACGGTGTTGCAAAGCCGCCAAATTATAAGGCTTGGCACAAACAAACCACGGCCTATAGATGTCAGGCTGATCTGTGCGACAAATATGCCGTTATACCAAATGGTGCGGGAAGGAGCTTTCCGGCAGGATTTGCTCTACCGTATCAACACCGTAGAAATTCACCTGCCTCCGC
Organism: Pontibacter rugosus; assembly: GCF_042678745.1. Lineage (NCBI taxonomy): Bacteria > Pseudomonadati > Bacteroidota > Cytophagia > Cytophagales > Hymenobacteraceae > Pontibacter > Pontibacter rugosus. Next base: position 12,956 of record NZ_JBHTLD010000114.1, read on the forward strand.
TACGTGAGCGCCGGGAGGATATAAAGCTGTTGGCGGAGCATTTCTTAAATGTGTATCGTCAGAAGTATGATCGAGAGGGGCTTCAGCTTCCTATAGAAACCATGCACCGCTTGTCAGAGTACCGCTGGCCTGGCAATATCCGTGAATTAGATCATGCCATGGAGCGTGCTGTTATACTTTGTGATGGTAACGTGCTAAGTATAGATGACTTTTATTTCGCACCCAACGAAGACAGGGTATCACAAGAGCAAGGGGTGGAACTTATCAACGACCAGGACTATACCCTTGAAACTCTCGAAAAGATGATGGTGCAGAAAGCGTTGGTAAAGCATGCCGGTAACATAACCCACGCTGCAAAAGATCTGGGAATAACCCGCACTGCCCTTTACCGAAGAATAGAGAAGCATGGCTTATAGTGGTTTCAGGATAAGGCTGCTGTTGCGCCTTTTACTGCTTATAGCCGTTGCCCTGGCCTTGTTGCTGGTGCTTTACCGCACTGACTGGTATATGACAGCCTTTTGTGTTTTCCTGATCCTGGTTTTTCAGGTGTACGACCTTATCACGTTTGTAGAGCGTACTAACCGTGACATAAGCAGCTTTCTGGAGGCTATGCGCCACTCTGATTTTACACAGCGTTTCGCCACTGAACGCGCCAACTCTTCTTACCGGGAGCTGTACCAGCACTTCAACGATATTTCTGATGCTTTTCTGAAAGTAAAAACAGATAAGCAGGCCCATTACCATTACCTGCAAACAATTATTGAACAGGTTGGCGTAGGGATACTATCTTTTGATGAAGAAGGTGAGGTGGAGTTAGTAAACGAAGTAACCAAGAGAATGCTTCATGTGCCCCATCTGCGGCATGTAGAAGCATTGGAGCGGTTAAGCGCTGAATTGGTGCAGGCGTTATTTGGTATCGCACATCAGGAGAAAAGGCTGGTAATGGTGCAGCTTAAACATGAGCAGCTTCTACTAAGCTTGCATGCCACTGAACTGACCTTACAAGGCCGCCAGCTCAAGATTGTGACGTTACAGAATATTCAGTCTGAACTGGAAGAGCAGGAGCTGCAAACATGGCAAAAGGTAATACGGGTGCTGACACATGAAATAATGAACTCCATCACGCCGGTCATATCGCTGACGTCAACGGTGGCGGGGCTTTTGCAGCAGGAGGTAATTGTAAAGCAGCAAGCCGGTGAAAGTATAGACATGGATGTGCTGGAAGATATGCAGGCAGGCTTGCAGACGGTAGAAAGGCGCAGCTCTGGCATGCTCAACTTTGTTAAAAATTACCGTCGGCTCATGCGTTTGCCTGTTTCAGAACTCCGGCCGCTAAAGATAAATAGCCTGTTGCGTCAGGTGCATCAGTTGCTGCAGCCAGAGCTCAAACTGCAAGCCATCTTGCTGAAAATGTACTTGCCCGACGAAGATGTAGAAGTAATGGCAGATGCAGAGCAATTAGAGCAGGTGCTGATTAATCTGCTGAAAAATAGCATGGAGGCTTGCCAGGGATGTACAGAACCTTTAGTGGAAATCATAGCCTATGTTCCGGACGGGGAACGAGCTAAACTTAGAATTGATGTCATCGATAATGGGCCTGGTATTGCTGAAGACGTATTGGATAAAATATTTATACCTTTCTATACAACTAAAAAGCATGGTTCCGGCATTGGCCTGAGCCTATCAAAACAGATCATGCAGCAGCACGGCGGCACTATACGGGTGCATACAAAACCCAACGAAACAGTATTTAGCCTTCAGCTTAAATTGGTAACGAATAGCGCTGTGTAAGTATGGCTTTAGGTAAAGATCATACATACTGTTGTATGACCTGTGATAGTTGCTGTGCCGGCAAGGCTCCTGATTGCCGCCATACTTGCTGTCCCTTATTAAAGAGTATAAAGGTAGGCACACCCTGTACACGGTATTGAGAGGCAGCAGCCTGATTCTTATCAATATCCACCTTGATAACTTTCAGCTTACCATTAAACTGGCTGGCAAGCTGCTGCACTACCGGACTCATGGCCTTACAAGGGCCGCACCAATCTGCATAAAAATCTACAAGTACGGGTGTTTCCGGGCTGCTTATTATCTCCTGAAATGACTTCTTTGCCATAGTTTTTTGCTTTGGTTAAGTATAAATTTACGCGCAATCCGCAAGCAGGTTTGTAGCATACTTTATGCCGACTTAATACTGCCATACATTAAATGCGCCTTAGCTTTGGTAGATCATAAGTAAAGTTTATCTAAAATAAGGAGCGGGGTGATAGATAAGTATAAACATAGCAGGGGCAGACCTTTCCTGCTATGTTATCCTCACTTTACTTCAGAAAGCTCACCGATAACAGCTATGTTCACCTCAAAACAGTCTGCTGTCTTTTATTCTTCAGATCTCTGTAGATACTAAAGTTCAATTTGTGGCTTTCTTAAGATAAAATTTTGATAATATAGGCGCTGTCTTTAAAAATTAATAATACAAAGTTGTTCTTTCTAAATTAGGTATATCATATATTTATATCTTCAACCTTAAAGCCAAAATATTATATGCCAAAGTACAACGGAACGGAAGGAGCTCCCATAGATCTGAAAGAAGCCGCAAAATGGACCAAGAATTACCGTGATAAAGAAAAGGAAACTGAAAACGGTGAAAAAATCAAAGCTCACTTTTTTGGACGCGATATACTTTTGAAGATTCTGGAGCAGGAAGACTGCATGGGTATTCGAATGTACTATGCCAAAAATGACGAAGGAAAGAAACAGCTTATACTTGTTGGTGCTACTTCAGAAGGAGACGATATGATAACTGGCACGATAGCAGACAAATCTCATATCTGCCCTCCTGATTGCGTAGATAGTGAGTTGAATGGCTAATGGAGGTATTCTTAAAAGAATATTACCCATGGTTAATTGAAGTATCTACCTATAGCTCTGTTATTCCGGTAGTAGCCGGGTTATTTATGATTTCAAAAAGAAGTAGCTTGCTTTTCAGGCTACTTCTTTTCTATTGCTGCTTTTTGTTATCTATCGAAGTCATAGCTGCCCTAACGGTGTATATGGGTACAAAAAATAACATTTGGCTAGACCACCTGTACACGCCGATAGAGTTTATGATGCTGGCTGCTGTTTATTTAGTCAGCTTTCAAAAGTCCTTGTATAAGTATACTGTAGTTGGTGTAGTTATACTTTTCATCATACTCAATTTTATCATTGTTATGATGGGAGTGGATATAACCAAAATGAACTCTATGCCACGCATATTAGAAAGTATCTTTTTGATAAGTATGGCTATACTTTATTTTTACCAAACCCTGCATAATTTTAATTATACTTAC
>NZ_JBHTLD010000115.1:0-16186 GCF_042678745.1 Pontibacter rugosus
AATCTAAATATATGAATATAAATAATGGACAAACAAAAGAGCCCGACAATTTATTGTCGGGCTCTGCTGAATAAGTATGGCAGAAGCTTCTGCTAAAACTCTGCGTTCTGCGGTGTTCTTGGGAAAGGGATAACGTCGCGGATGTTGCCCATGCCGGTTACAAACTGCACTACGCGCTCAAAGCCTAAGCCAAAACCGGCATGTGGGCAGCCACCAAAGCGGCGGGTATCCAGGAACCACCACATATGCTCTGGCTCAATGCCTACAGACTTCATGCGTTCTACCAGAATATCCATGCGCTCCTCACGCTGCGAGCCACCTACAATCTCGCCGATGCCCGGCGCAAGTATGTCCATGGCAGCAACGGTTTTGCCATCGTCGTTCAGGCGCATGTAGAAGGCCTTAATGTCTTTCGGGTAGTCCATCACGATCACCGGCTTCTTGAAATGCTTCTCCACCAGGTAACGCTCATGCTCGCTCTGAAGGTCGATACCCCAGCTAACGTCGTACTGGAACTTCTTTTTCTTGTAATGGTTTGAGTTCAGCAGAATATCGATTGCCTCGGTATAAGTGATACGCTCAAAGTCGTTGTTCACCACCAGTTCCAGCTTCTCGATCAGCGTCATTTCCTGGCGCTCGTTCTGCGGCTTATTCTTGTCTTCTTCGGCCAGACGCTGCGCCAGGAACTCAATGTCTTCGCGGTTATTTTCCAGTGCGTGGCGTATGATGTACTTGATGAATTCCTCGGCCAGATCAGCGTTCATCTTCAGGTCGTAGAAAGCCATTTCCGGTTCAATCATCCAGAACTCTGCCAAGTGGCGCGTAGTGTTGGAGTTTTCGGCACGGAACGTAGGGCCAAACGTATAAATATCGCTAAAAGCCATGGCAGCCACTTCACCTTCCATCTGTCCGGAAACCGTTAGGTTGGTAGCGCGGCCGAAGAAATCTTCGTTAAAGTCGATCTGTCCGTCTTCTGTGCGAGGCGGGTTGTTGAGGTCCAGCGTAGTTACCTGAAACATCTCACCGGCACCCTCGGCATCAGAAGCCGTAATGATAGGCGTGTGCATGTACACAAAACCTTTCTCGTTGAAAAATTTATGGACGGCAAAAGCCATGGCGTTACGCACGCGAAACACAGCGCCAAACGTGTTGGTACGGAAACGCAGGTGTGCAATCTCACGAAGAAACTCTAAAGAGTGCGCTTTTTTCTGCAGCGGATAAGCCTCCGGATCGGCTTTGCCCAGTACTTCTATACTTTTAGCCTGTATCTCATAAGCCTGTCCTTTGCCCTGTGAGGCAACCAACTCGCCGGTTACGGCTATGGCAGCACCAGTAGTTACATCTTTGAGTGCCTCTTCGCTAAAGTCTTCCGCATTGGCTACTACCTGTAAGCTATTTATGGTAGAGCCATCGTTTACAGCAATAAAGCTCACATACTTGTTTCCGCGCTTTGTGCGCACCCATCCTTTTAACAGAACCTCATTGCCTACTCCGGCACCCGATAGCAGATCTTTTACTTTTGTGCGTTGCATGTATATGGTTGTTATGTAGTATCAAAACACAGGTAGCAAGATACAAGACTTCAGGCTATATTATGATAATCTTTTCAGATATAGATGAGTAAGTTATGACTTGGTTTTAGCCCAACTATTCTTGCATTTCCGGTTGCTCCTCTGAGCTTTAGTGGAAACTTTGCTCAAAAAAGTCTTGCGTCTAACGTCTTGATACTTGCGTCTTATTAAGAATCCCTCAAAGTAACGATATTTTAACCTTTTTTGTAAATGCGAGTAAAATTATCCTAAATTTGGATGTGCACTTATTCGCATTGATTATTCCTTTAAAACTATGCAGCGACTCGATTTAAGACAACTTTTATCTCAGAAGTTATCGCCGCAGCAGATACAATTTATCAAGCTGCTGCAGATACCTACTGCTGAGTTGGAGATGCGCATAAAAGAGGAAATGGAAATTAACCCAGCCTTAGAAGAAGGGCGTGAGGATAGTGCCGACGAGTATAACGAGTCTGATGACTACGATAATGACAGCGATGATGACTATGGCAAAGATGATGTAGTAGACATCAACGACTACTTGAACGACGACGAAATAAGCGGCTATAAAATGCAGGGCGACCGTGGCGGAGATGAAGACGATGACCGTGAGTCTCCTATTGCCATGACCTCTACGCTAACAGACTCGCTCATGGACCAGCTCGGATTCCTGAGCCTGGATGATAAGCAATATAACATTGGCATGCAGTTGATTGGTAGCATTGACCATGATGGCTACATTCGCCGTGACCTGCGTGCCATTGCCAATGATCTGGCTTTCTCGCAGAATATAGAAACAAGCGAAGAAGAGATAGAGCAGGTGCTACACCTGGTTCAAAGCTTTGACCCTGCCGGTATTGGTGCCCGTGACCTGCCGGAGTGTCTGCTGTTGCAGTTGGAGCGCCGCGAGCAGGATAAAATCACGGTGCTTGCCGAGCGCATTATCCGAGAGTCTTTTGATGAGTTTACCAAAAAGCACTACTCCAGAATTCAGAGCAAGTTCGGCATTACGGAAGATGAACTCAAAAAGGCAGTTGATCTGATTATTAAGCTTAACCCGAAGCCGGGCGGAGCTGGCGCCAGCATGACGCGCGTGCAGTACATCATTCCCGACTTTATACTTACCAACACCAACGGCCAGTTAGAGCTGTCGCTTAACTCGCGCAATGCTCCTGATCTGCGCATTAGTCGGTCTTATTCTGATATGTTTGATGCGTATGATAAATCGGACAAAAAAGATAAGAAACTGAAAGAGACGGTAACGTTTGTAAAGCAGAAGCTGGATGCAGCCAAGTGGTTTATAGATGCTATTCGCCAGCGCCAGAATACGCTGCTGCGCACCATGGAGGCCATCATCAAGTATCAGCATAACTTCTTTTTGGAGGGGGACGAAAGCGAACTGCGCCCGATGATCCTGAAGGACATTGCCGAGGAAATAGGAATGGATATTTCCACAGTTAGCCGTGTGGCTAACAGCAAAGCCGTGCAAACCGAGTTTGGTATTTACCCGCTCAAATACTTCTTCTCCGAAGGAATCGCCACTGATTCCGGCGAGGATGCCAGCTCACGTGAGGTGAAGCACATCTTGAAAGAGATTATCGATAAGGAGAGCAAGCGCAAGCCACTCTCTGACGAGAAGATCGAGAAAATGCTGAACGAAAAAGGCTACAACATTGCCCGCCGTACTGTAGCCAAGTATAGAGAGCAGCTAAACATACCTGTGGCACGCCTGCGCAAAGAGCTGTAGGTTTCGTGTAGTTATGAATTTAGCAGATGAGAAAGGGATAATTATACTTCATCCGCTGGCGCTAGCTTTCAGCTAATGTCTACTATTGTGGAGAGCTTCCAGAGCCATACCTGAATAGCTGCTGCTTACCAAGAGCTGAACGGTCTACTTCCCTGACGCAAGCGTCCGCTTGTGTCTCCGGCAATTATACTTCTATAGCTTCTGTTTTCTGCATCTTCAACCAAGCTATCTTTTCTAGCTTACGTTCATCCTCTAGTTCCCACATACCTGACGTTTCCCCTTTATACTTTGGAGCGCTCAACCCAAGGACCGGGAACATGTTCGATAATAGCTGCCAAAAGAGCTTCAGCCAAAATTTTCCTCCTCGGACAAGGAGGGGCTAGGAGTGGTTAGACGACTGCAGCCATGAAATTTATACTTGCGAAATGGCTTCAGCCGAAGTTCCCTTCCACAGAGGCCTTTTACCAACCAAAGTCTTTCTTTCTAACCCCGGCCATACTTGCCTGCGTACAACCCAATGTATGGAGCAAAAAAAACAAGTAAGAGTAACTTTTGATGAGCTAAAGGCACAGTTTAACAAGGTGCTGCTAAAGGTAGGCTTTAATGAAGAGTGTGCGGAGCTATGTGCCAGGGTTTTTGCAGAAAACAGCAGAGACGGCGTGTATTCGCATGGCCTGAATCGTTTTCCGGTGTTTGTGCAGATGGTGAAAGATGGGTTGATAAAAGTGGATGCCGAACCAGAAAGTATAAGCCAGAATGGAGTGCTGGAGCAGTGGGATGGGCACATGGGCCCCGGTATATATGTAGCACTAAAAGCTACAGAACGTGCTATTGAACTGGCAAAGAAAAACGGCATGGGCTGTGTGGCCGTGCGAAACACGAACCACTGGATGCGTGGCGGTACGTATGGCTGGCAGGCGGCTGAAGAAGGCTGCGTCTGTATCTGTGCCACAAACTCCATTGCCAACATGCCTCCTTTTGGCGGTAAAGAGCCCCGGCTGGGTAATAACCCCTTAGTGATAGCTGTGCCACGTAAAGAAGGCCACCTGGTGCTGGATATGGCCATTTCGCAGTTCTCCTATGGAAAAATGCAGGAGTATGAGCTGAAGGAGGAGGACTTGCCTGTGGATGGCGGTTACGATAGGGAAGGCAACCTCACAAAAGATCCTGGCAAAATAAGGGAGTCTGAACGACCGCTGCCCATTGGCTTCTGGAAAGGCTCAGGGTTATCTTTTATGCTGGATGTGCTGGTAGCCTCATTGAGTAGCGGACGCGGAGTGGCTGAAGTGACCAAAAGCGGAAGTGAAGCAGGTGTATCGCAGTTCTTCTTATGTATAGATGCTGAAAAAATAGACGGAGCGATACTTAATAGCATCGTTGATTATACTAAAAGCAGCCAGCCAGCCGAAGGAAAAGGAGAGGTGCGCTACCCAGGCGAAGGCACGATGGCAACACGTAGAAAAAACAAGGAAGAAGGTATACCAGTAAGCGAGGAAATGTGGCAGAAGGTACAGGAGCTAGAGTAGCGTGTGCCAAGCTTAAAACATTAGTAACAGCAAGAGGTAATACAATTATACTTACCTTAGTAACCTTCATAATTCATAATTTCTAATTTATAAATCTAAGAAGTGAACCGTTCGCTTGCGCAGGTGCTCTCAATAGTATTTCACCCGCTGTTGTTGCCCACGTACCTTTTCGCAGTTATACTTTATTATATGCCGGAGTCTATGCTCACGCTGCCGATGCGTGTGCGTTGGGTGGTGTTGGCGATGATCTTCTTTACCACATTTATTATACCGGGTATAGCGGCCTATGCCATGGTTCGCTTTGGCCACCTCGATTCTGTAGAGATGAATAAAAGAGAACAGCGTAGCTTGCCTTTGTTCTTTACGGCTGTTTGCTATTCGGCTACTGCCTACCTGCTCTACAGCGAGGCAGCCTTTGATGCTATTTTCTATTTCCTGATGGGAATTGTCGCAACTTCAGTTTTCTTTACTTATGCCGTTTCGCAGTTTTGGAAAATCAGTGCACATGGTGTGGGTATGGGTGGAGGCTTAGGGCTGCTGCTGGTGCTGAATAACATTGCGCCGGAGGCCAGGCTGGTTTTCCCGATTGCAGTTGCCATGTTTCTGACAGGAGCCGTTTTGTCGGCCAGGCTAGCGCTACAGGCACACACACCGGCACAGGTATATGCCGGTTTCGGAGGTGGGTTTGTGCTGACGCTGGTCGCAGCTTCAGTGGCCTTGTATTAGCAGCAGACTTGCCTATCAGGCTGCATTTCTTAACTTTGGTTATCTCAACTAAACCTTTGAACACATGAACTACGAGTGTCTTTTATATGATGTGCAGGATGGCATCGCTACAATTACACTAAACCGACCTGACGTCTTTAATGCTTTTAACGATCAGCAAAGCTATGACTTGCAAGATGCCTTGAAACAGGTAAGCCGTGATGAGCAGGTGCGTGTAGTGGTGCTGACAGGTGCAGGAAAAGCCTTTTGCTCTGGCCAGGATCTGAAAGCCATTGCAAGTGCCAGCAAGCGAGACCTGTCGGAGTCGCTGGAGAAGCGCTACAACCCGATTATACGTGCTATGCGCAACCTGCCGAAGCCTATTATCTGCAAGTTAAATGGTGTGGCTGCCGGAGCCGGTTGTTCTTTAGCCTTAGCCTGTGATGTAATCGTTGCCTCCAGGGCTGCAAGTATGATTGAGGTGTTCGTGAATGTCGGGCTGGTGCTGGACTCCGGTTCCTCGTTCTTTCTGCCACGGGTAGTGGGCTCGCTTAAGGCATTTGAACTGAGCACGCTGGGCTCCAAAGTTTCTGCCGAGGAGGCACTGGAACTAGGCATGGTCAACAAGGTGGTGAGCCCGGAAGAACTGGATACAGCCGTGGCAGAGTTGGCTGCGCGCTATGCCGCTAGCCCGACCAAAGCTATTGGCTTAATGAAAAAGATGCTGAATAAATCCTTCAACTCTACTCTGGATGAGATGCTGGACTATGAGGCGCATTGCCAGAAAATAGCGGGTAACTCTGAAGATTATAAAGAAGGGGTGACAGCCTTTAACGAGAAGCGAAAGCCTCAGTTTAAGGGAGCGTAAGCATCTGATAAACGCAAAGTATAAAAGCTATAGATCAAGGGTTAGCATCCTTTAATCAAAAAAGCGCAAGCCCCTCTACAGGCTTGCGCTTTTTTGATTAAGCTGAATTTTTTAGAAAGAGTAGCCTATGGAGAAGTTTAGTTGTGGTGATGGCACCACGAATATGGCGGAATTATCTTCTGCAGTTAAGGCATGGCCAATGATATTGTCTGTCAGGAGTTCTCCGGCACCCTTAGATAAAGCGTACTTCAAACGGCCTCCTAAAGCAGCAGAAAGCTCAGCCGTCAGATGTCTGCCTAACTTAAATTGCCCTCCAACCTGGTAGTTTAATTCTACTGTGTTCTGGTATAGTCTACCTACAAACTGATAGTCGGCGTCATTTGGGTTCTGCTCTGGCAGGCCAAACACGTTTTCCTCAAATACCATAAAGCGATAGCCAAACAGCGGGCCATGGAAGAAGCCAAAAGGCGTTCCACGGTGTTTTTTTGTAGTATAGTAGCGCTGGCTCATACGTACGTGCAGGCCCATTACGCTTACATCGTCAGGTATAAAATCATCGCCTTTAAAGTAACTGCGGTATACATAGCCTATCCCAAACTCATTGGAAACACGCTCTGTGCGCAGCTTCTCATAAGATAAATATACTTCCCCAACCTGTAAGGGGTGTAGCTTAAAAATACGGTCATGATCTTTGTTAACCAGCAGATCTTCGTTTTCCAGCTCCTGGTCAGCATCGTCGCCATATTGAGCCATAGCCGGAGTAAGCAATAGTAAAAATAAAACCAGAAACAGCAGCTGGCAGAACAAGGTATTTCTCTTCATACTTTAAGTAAGTGTATCTAAGGGTAAAATAAATTAGACATGATTATAGTTCAGCAGGTTAAAGCAAATTTAAATAAATTCACAGTGTTTATTTGGACTTTGCGGGGTATAAGCCGAAAACAATAATCTGCCAAAGATAAATGAAATTTAAGATAACTAGATGTAAATTAAGGCGTATACTGAGTTTGTTTTACATATTGATCTAAAATTTAACGACATAAAACTATGAAAAAAATTGCATCAACCGGATTAATGTTAGGCGCTTTTATATTTGGTATGGCATCTTGTAGCCAAGAGCAGGGGGCTGTAGAAGAGGCGCAGGAGGTAAATGAGCAACAAGCAGAAGGTACTGCCATGGAAGATCAGATGACAAACCTGTCTGATTTTATGACCAAAGCTGCCAGCAGCAACATGCTGGAAATTCAGGCAGGGCAGTTAGCCCAGCAAAAAGGCCAGATGCAGGAAGTAAAGGACTACGGTCAGATGATGGTGACAGATCATCAGAAAGCATCAGACAAAATGATGCAGCTGGCACAGCAAAAAAACGTAGTGCTGCCAGACAGCATGAGCCAAGCCCACATGGACAAAATGCAGGAACTGCGCGATAAAACAGGCAGAGACTTTGATCAGGCTTATATGGACCTGATGGTTAGCTCACACGAAGAAACAATTTCGCTTTTTGAAGATGCTTCCAATAATCTGGAAGATGCTGAGGTAAAAAGCTTTGCATCTTCTACCTTGCCGACACTGCGTCAGCATTTAGACCGCGCGAAGCAAATTCAGACCAACGTGAACAACAATAGGTAACCTTAATCGGTTTAATTAACTATATTAAAGCATCTGTAAGATATGTCTTGCAGATGCTTTATACTTTAAACCAGCATCCCTTATGAGAAAAACTATACTGAACGGTTTTGCCGCTCTTGCCTTGATATTAACAACTGCTTGCGGACCAGGCGACAGCATTGAGCAGGCTACCGAGCAGAGCATGCAGCAGTTTGAAGCTGCAGGTGTGCAGCAAGATTTAAGAAATGATGCCTTGTTTGCTGCTGAGGCGGCCAGTGCCAGCATGCTGCAGGTGCAGTTAGGAGAGGCTGCTTCTGGCATGGCTGTTAGCCCTGAGGTAAAAGGACTGGCACAGGAGGTGGTAACGGCTCACCAAAATATGCTGAACGACCTGCGCGATGTGGCAAACCAAAGTAACTTTGTGCTACCCAGCGCGCTGGGTGAGGCGCATCATGAAGTATATCAGGAGGTGACTGATCAGTCTGGTATCTCGTTTGATTTAGCTTATCTGAAGCGCATTGTGCAGCAGAACAAGCAGCTTGTAAAACGATATGATGATATAGCCACACATGGGCAGGTGATGGAGCTTAAACAGTATGCCAGCAAACAACTCCCTTTGCTTAGGCAGCACCAGGAGATACTGGAGGAGATGCAGGATCAGATTGATAGCATCTAAAAAAGCAGGCATCAGGTTTGTTCCCTGCCTAAGCTTCTGCTTGCACCTTGCATAATTCGTAAGTAAACAAGTATAAAAAAGCCGCTGCTATACATTAGCAGCGGCTTTTTTATACTTGTTACTTACAGGTACAGCACTTACTCTGCGGCTTCTTCCTTTTCCATATTTTCTCGATAGATACTGGTTTTTAGTTCTTCTTTCAGGAAACGCGAAGTATAGCCTTTGCCTGATGCTGCCACCTTTTCCGGTGTGCCAGAGGCTACAATCATACCACCTCCTTCGCCCCCTTCAGGACCGATATCAATAATATGATCGGCTACTTTAATCAGATCCAGGTTGTGCTCAATGATAAGTACTGTATTGCCTTTGTCCGTTAGCTTGTGCAACACTTCAGAGAGATGTTCAATGTCCTGAAAGTGTAAGCCTGTTGTTGGCTCATCAAGTATGTATAGCGTTTGGCCGGTATCTTTTTTAGATAGCTCTGTTGCTAATTTCACCCGTTGTGCCTCGCCTCCCGATAAAGTAGTGGCTTGTTGCCCAAGTGTGATGTAGCCCAAACCAACCTCGAGCAGCGTCTGTATTTTACGCAGGATGCGTGGCTGGCTATCAAAGAAATCTACGGCCTGCTCTACTGTCATTTCCAGCACATCGGTAATGCTCTTGCCTTTAAAGCGCACTTCCAGCGTTTCACGGTTATAGCGTTTGCCTTTGCATACTTCGCATGGCACGTACACATCCGGCAGGAAATTCATCTCGATGGTACGCATACCGGCACCCTCACAAGCCTCGCATCGTCCGCCTTTTACGTTAAACGAGAAGCGCCCGGGAGTATAGCCTCTTATCTTCGCCTCCGGCAGCTGCGCAAACAAGCTGCGAATATCTGTAAACACACCTGTGTAAGTAGCAGGGTTGGAGCGGGGCGTACGACCGATTGGCGACTGATCCACTTCAATTACCTTGTCAATTTTCTCAAGCCCTTCGATCTTCTTATAAGGCAGCGGCTCTCGCTTGGCTCGGAAAAAGTGCGTGTTCAGGATTGGGTATAGGGTGTCATGTATGAGAGAAGACTTGCCGCTACCGGAAACGCCGGTTACACAGATCATCTTGCCCAATGGCAGCTCCAGTGTCACGTTTTTCAGATTATGGCCTTTTGCTCCAATCAATTTCAGAACCTCGCCATTGCCAGGGCGCTTTACACGAGGCACCTCTATGCCACGCCGGTTACTCAGGAAGTTGGCTGTCGTTGTGTTTTGGTTCATCATCTCTTGCGGTGTGCCCGCCGAAACTACCTGCCCGCCATGTATACCAGCTCCCGGGCCAATATCCACCACGTAATCAGATTGCATGATCATATCCTTGTCGTGCTCTACTACAATGATGGAGTTGCCTAAATCACGAAGGTCTTTCAGGGCATTTATCAGGCGCTCGTTGTCGCGCTGGTGAAGGCCTATACTTGGCTCATCCATGATATAAAGCACCCCAACCAGCTGTGTGCCAATTTGCGTGGCCAAGCGTATCCGCTGGCTTTCGCCGCCAGAGAGTGTGCGTACCGGGCGGTGCAGACTCAGGTAATCCAGGCCCACATCCAGCAAAAAGCCGATACGTTTGCGGATTTCCTTCAGCAACTCTTTGGCAATTACATTTTGGCGCTCACTCATCCGGTCTTCCAGTCCCTCAAACCAGGCGGCCAGTTTGGTGATATCTAAAACAGAAATCTCACCAATGTTTTTATCCGCGATCTTAAAGTGCAATGATTCTTTTTTGAGGCGGTAGCCGTTGCACTCCGGGCAGGTGTTGGTTTGCGTAAAGTCCTCTACCCAGGATCGGATATTATCTGAGTCGGACTCCATCTGGTTTTTCAGGAAGTTGATGATTCCCTCAAACTCCACCACATAGTTGCCCTTCTTAGTTTTCACCTCCAGCTCTTCCTCCAGGCCATACATGAGCACCTTCATCAGGTCTTCTGGCAGGTCTTTGATAGGCGTAGACACCGATGCTTTAAAGTGTTTAAACAGCGCCTCTATCTGCTTGAATATCCAGATGTCGCGGTATTCTCCAAGCGGTGCTATACCACCACGGCGTATACTTAAACCTTTATCCGGAATAACAGACTCCTCTGTAATCTCCTGCACCTCGCCTAGGCCATTGCATACCGGGCAGGCGCCATAAGGCGAGTTGAAAGAGAAAGAGTTTGGAGCCGGATCATCGTAGGCAATGCCGGTGGCCGGGTCCATCAGGTGGCGCGAGAAGAAATGTGTCTGATTTGTATCCGCATCCATCACCAGCGCCATGCCTTTGCCATGCGTTAATGCGTTTTGGATAGAGCCAGACAAGCGGAAGCGATCCTCCTCCTTCACCACAATCTTATCCACCACAATTTCGATGTCGTGAATTTTATAGCGGTCTACCTGCATTTTTGGCTCAATCTCCACCAGTTCACCATCCACACGGGCACGAATAAAGCCCATCTTACGGATTTGCTGGAACAGTTCGCGATAGTGTCCTTTACGGCCTTTCACCACCGGGGCCAGCACTACAATGCGCTTGCCATCAAAGTTGTCCAGAATGTGGTTTACAATCTGATCGTCGCTCTGGCGCACCATTTTATCGCCGGTCACATAACTGAACGCCTCTGCTGTACGTGCCCACAGCAAACGCATGAAGTCGTAAATTTCGGTGATGGTGCCTACAGTAGAGCGAGGGTTGCGGCTAGTGGTTTTCTGCTCGATAGATATAACCGGCGACAGCCCTTCGATCTTATCTACGTCAGGCCTTTCTAAACCACCCATAAATGAGCGGGCGTAGGCCGAGAAGGTTTCCATGTAGCGGCGCTGTCCTTCAGCATAGATGGTGTCGAACGCCAGTGAAGACTTGCCCGAGCCACTAATGCCTGTAAAAACCACCAGCTTGTAGCGCGGTAGCTTTATGGAAATATTTTTTAGGTTATGTTCACGGGCGCCGTATACTTCAATCTGCTGCGCATCGCCGCTGATAGCTGAGATGGTGCCTGTGGTAGTAGTTTGTTGCTCCTGGTTTAAAGCCATTCGGAAAGGGTTGATCTTAAATAGCAAAGTTACATAAATACTAGGCTTCTGCTTAGCAAAAGCCCATCCATTATTAACAGAAAACAGCGGCAATTGGTTTGGCAGCTTTCTCTTTAAATCAGAATATCAGTTTAAAGTTTTGGAAGACGGGGTTGCTATGCTGCTATAGCTATACAGCTACAGAGTCAGGTAAAAAAGCTAATTTTGCCTGATGCTGTACATAGAGGAATACTTTAAAGAAGGTTGGGACAGGTATTTACCTCTTGTGCTGCTAGGTTTGTGGTGCCTGGTGCAGTTTATAGTATGCTACACCCACGGCGTAAGAGTGGTTTTTGATAGTACGCGCTATTTAACGGAGGCCCAAAGTCTTTCTTCCTTCAGCTTATCTGAAATCCGGTTGAGCTACTTAAGCTATAGCTTTTTCCTGAAGTTTATACTTGGCCTGACGAACAGTTTAGAGGTTGTTGTGGCCATCCAGGTGTTGATAGGAGGTATGGCAACCATTGCGTTTTATCAGCTTGCAAAGGTGCTCTATAAAAGTAAGCTGATAGCTTATGCTGCTACTATGCTGCTTATAGGTTGGGTATATTTTCAGCACTGGCATTTTTATATCCACACAGAATCTCTTTTCGCTAGCTTTATTATTTTTATTCTGCTGCGGCTGGTTACGGCAAAAACTTATTGGCATTACTTGCAGCTTATACTTCTGCTGCTCTTCGTTACATTTCTTAGAGCGAATGGCTTTATGGTAGTTCTTGCGGTTATCAGCTATCTTATAGTTGACTTCAGCATCCGAAGGAGGTACAAGTTGGTTTGGGTGATAGGAGGGGTGGCGCTGCTGGCAGTGCCTTTGCTGGTGCTGCTGGCCAATGCTTTCCTGAATGATATGGCGGGGATCCATTCTTTTACGGGACAACTTACATCAGGCACAATCCTGCAGGGCTATAGGGCTATGTCTGTTGCAGATGCTGACGAAGTTAGTCTATCGGGCTCTCCCTTGCAACAAGTGATGCAGTTTCTGACAGAAGCGCCTGGCCTTTTTCTGGAGCAATCAGTGCTACGGGTGGTGTGGTACTGGGGGCAAGTACGGCCGTACTATTCTAACATGCATAACTGGCTTACGGTGCTGTATATGTACCCGCTTTACCTGCTGATGGGATGGGGCATCTGGAAGAAGCTAACGCCTTTGCCTGTGCTGGCGGTTATACTTATGCTAGCTATACTTTTTACTGCCATGGTGATAGTAAGCGGTGTAGACTGGGATAACCGCTTTATGATGCCGCTAATTCCCTGGATAGTGTTGCTTGGGGCAGCCGGTGGAGTAAACCTCCTCAGTAATTTTCTTGAAACACGCCTGCCAACGAAGTCTTAGCGCTGGTAAGGTATACGTTAATGCTGCCGACCTGCAGGTTTTACTTCAGACCGTAGTTTCTTCCTGTTTGGCTACCTCGGCATGTGCAGGGCTGGTAGGAGCATAAGCCTGCGTGTGCCGCATAACCTGTCTTTTCTTCTTTGAGAATCTGTAGTAACCAAATGCTGCGATAAATGTACCTATCGGAATAAAAGAGATTCCCACCCCAATATAAAAAGCATCGTCATTAAATACTTTGATAAACGTAAGCCCAGCTAGCACCATGGCCATGGCCGTGCGCATGTAGGCCAGAAAGGTGCGTTCGTTCGCCATTTTGGTGCGTTCCATCGCCAGGTTATCCCTGATTTCAAGGTTCTGCTTTTCCTGTACTTTCAGCTCCTGCTTTAGCTTCTTTGCCGCTCTTCTGCTTAATATCGCTCTTATGCCCATGCAAAAGTGTACGAAAGGAGCAGGCAAAGGTGAAGTATAAAAGTCTCTTTTGCCGCTCACACCTTGAAAGCTTACCTGCAGAAATTGAAGCGGTGAGGATGTGAATTGTACAGTGTTAGAACTGGCAATGCTGTGGCGGAAGCTATAAAACAGGAAAGCAGGCACATGCAGTGCCTGCTTTCCTGTTTAGGGATACTTTTAAAGTATAAAATTAGAAGTTCGGCGACAGCAGGTATTTGCTGTAGAACTCGTCGATGATCTTAACGGCCTCTGTGGCATCGTCTACAATGTGTACCAAATCCAGATCTTCTTTGTTGATGTTGCTCTCTGTATTTAGCATTACATTCTCGATCCATTCAAATAGGCCGCTCCAGTATTCACGTCCTACCAGCACGATTGGGAAAGCGCCGATTTTCTTTGTCTGAATCAGCGTAATCGCTTCAAACAGCTCATCAAGCGTGCCAAAACCACCAGGCATCACCACAAAGCCCTGCGCATACTTCACGAACATCACCTTGCGCACAAAGAAGTAGTCAAAGTTAATGAGCTTGTCAGAGTCGATGTAGATGTTGTTGAACTGCTCGAACGGCAGTTGAATGTTCAAGCCTACAGACTTACCGCCTTCCGAGTGCGCGCCTTTGTTACCAGCTTCCATAATGCCGGGGCCACCACCAGTAATCACTCCATACCCATGGCGTACTAGTTTAGCAGCAAGCTCTTCGGCCATAATGTAGTATTTGTTGTCTGACTTGGTGCGGGCCGAGCCGAATACTGACACGCAAGGTCCGATTTTGCCCAGCTTCTCAAAGCCGTCTACAAACTCGGCCATCACCTTGAATATCTGCCAGGAGTCAGCAATCTTTATCTCATTCCAGTCTTTATCCACAAAAGCCTGTCGAATTCTTTTGTCTTCTTCAGAAGCCGGCGCAGCGGTAGACTGTCCGCTTTCGCGTAAATCTGTTACCGATCTGGCTTTATTCTCGTTTACGTCTGGGTTAATAATTGTTTGGCCGCTACCAGTATTCAGCGACTCATCGTGCAGCTTTGTTTTGCTTGTCTTTCTAAGCTTTGTCATAATCTTTTTCGTCTTCTTCTGCAGAGGCCTTGGCCTCTGGGCGCCACTTCTGTTCGGCGCGCATCATCAGGTTTAAAATAAAGGGCTTTGCGGCAGTTGAGGAGGTGCGGCAAAGGCCAAAAGTGTAAAGATATCTATTTGGAGCGAATTGCAATCACGGGGTCCAGGTTAGAAGCCAGCACAGCAGGTATAATGCCAGAAAGCATCCCTATCACGGCCGATACGCCAAGGCCAAGTATAATGTTACCTACTGAAAGGGTGATAGCCATCATTTCCTGCGGGATAAGGGTGAGCAGGAATACCAGCAAAATACCAATGCCACCGCCAAGCAGGCTCAGGAACACAGACTCAAAAAGGAACTGGAAAAGTATAAAATAGTTTTTAGCGCCTAACGATTTCTGAATACCGATAATATTAGTCCGCTCTTTTACTGACACAAACATAATATTGGCAATGCCAAAGCCGCCAACAAGTATAGCAAAGCCACCGATTACCCAACCAGCCAGGCCTACTACATCAAAAAAACCGGAGATAGCCTCTGTCGCCATTTCTGGTCGGTTCATGGCAAAATTATCTTCGTCGCGTGGGCGCAGGCCGCGTATGTTTCGCATAATGCCCTGCGTCTCATACTCCAGTTCCAGCAGGCCAGGGTCGTTTTCCAGGCCCTTCAAGGCTATAGTAGAGCCCATGCCGTCTGGCCCTACATCATACATCTTACTAAAGGTGCTGTAAGGTATAATGCCCATCTGGTCCATGTTGGGGGCACCAAACATGTTCTCGCCCTGCTTTTCTATCACCCCGATGATAGTAAATTTAAACCCACCGACTTTTACGTCCTGCCCAATGGCATTGCCGGAAGGAAATAAATTTGATGCTGCTTCGCTTCCTATAATCATTACGTTACGGGCTGCGTCTGTTTCCTGTGGAGTAAAGTAGCGTCCTTCTTCAACCGGAACTTCGCTAACTTTAGGATAATCGTAAGAAACACCCATCAGGTTGGCGTCAGAATAGCTGTTATTACCACGCTTAAACGTATTGCCTCCCTTGCTTGCAAAAATAGCCACGCCATTGCTGTTGGTAATGCGCCGCTCTAGCTGCCTGAATTCACGAATAGTTGGCTCTGGCCGCTGAAAATACTTCCACCAAGGATAATTCCCGCTAAAGGACCAAGGCCATTTTTCTACATATATAACCTTGTCTCCGATAAAACTCATACTGTCGCGCACGTTTCGCTCAAGCGAATCAACCAGCGTAAAAACCGAGATGATGGCAAATATACCAATGGTTACACCCAGTAACGACAGGATGGTCCGCATCAGGTTGGCGCGAAGCGCTTGCCATGCAAATCGGAAACTTTCTGCTATCAAACGCAGGTATATCATAGTTTTATACTTAAAACAGGTGAACGATGCCGAACTAATTTGCTTAAAAGTAACAATATTTCGGGCAAACTGAGTAAATTTGCGGCTTGATTTTTTGTTTTTTAGTAAAGGAAATGTATGAACCTCGTTAGAGGGTTATACTGTTATAATACCGACAATAATTTTTTTAGTACCCGGAATCCAAATACCGTAATATTTGATATA
>NZ_JBHTLD010000116.1:0-16076 GCF_042678745.1 Pontibacter rugosus
ATTATTAATGTGAGTATGCTAAGGTGCTTTATCATAACAGGTTATGTGATATGGTAAAGCATCCTTCTTTAAGTATAGATTAAGCTGTGCTATTATCTCTGTTATGAAAACAAACTTTACATTTTGGAGTGCGGTTATTTGCACTGCTTCGGTCTTTATTGCTGGGTGCGATAAAGACCAGAAAACCTTAAACAAACTTGATGGTACATGGCAACTGGAGCAGGTAACCCACCTGACACAGGATACGACCAAGCTGCCAACTTCCGGCACCATCAGCTTTACATCCTGTGATTTAGACGACGCCGCTAAATCCTGTCCCGGTACCTATACATTTAATGCGCAAGCCAGCAGTGCCTTAACTTTTAACGTTTTTGAAGGAGGAAAAGAACTGGGGATGTTTCATACGGGTAACTACAACACCTATAACTACTCCGATAAGTATAAAATAGTACAGAGAAGCGACAACAGGTTAGAATTGGAAGGCAACTTAATTGTAGTCCGAAAGCCTGCTGGTGCAAACCCTGTAACCAAACAGGTGCGGGTAGGCATAGTGCTAGAGCGCTAAGCATACGGGTACATGATACAGCGTTTATACCTGTTCCTATGCTTTTTCTTAAGCGTTGGCAGCGGCCTGGTTGCCCAAAGCAATGCCGGCAGCAGAACAATCAGCGGCTTTGTGCAGGATGAGCAGTCGGGTGAACGCTTAGCGGGAGCTTTGGTGTCGGCTGGGGCGATAGGAACCTCTACCAATACCTATGGCTTTTATAGCCTTCGTGTACCTGATGATAGCCCCCTGCAACTACAGGTGCGCTATATAGGATATCTTCCGAAAGCACTGGCTGTTGCAGCACCTTTAGCAAATGACACCACCATAACCATCAAGCTACAGCCGCTGGCGAATGAGCTGGAGGAAGTACAGGTAGTAGCGGAGCGGATAACAGATCTGCAACAGGCCAACCGCCTCACCATGCGCAGTACGGAACTGAAGCGGTTGCCACGCCTGATGGGTGAAGCAGACGCCATCAAAGCTATACAGCTCATGCCGGGGGTGCAGGCAGGGCGCGAAGGATCTTCTGATCTGATCGTACGCGGCGGCAGCCCGGATCAGAACCTGATCCTGCTCGATGGCGTGCCGGTTTATAACGTGTCACACTTGCTCGGCATGTTCTCTGTTTTTAATCCTGATGCCATTAAAACGGTGGATGTGATCAAAGGTGGTTTTCCGGCTCCTTACGGTGGCAGGCTATCCTCGGTAGTAGATGTGCAGCTGAAGGAAGGAAATAACCAGCACTTTGGGGGAGAGGGTGCCATAGGGCTCATCTCGTCAAAACTACTGTTGGAAGGGCCACTAAAAAGCGATAAGACTTCTTTTCTACTGGCTGCCCGCCGAACCTACTTGGATATTTTATCCGCCGCAGCAGCTGCCATGAGCGGTGAGACAATCAGCAAGTATAATTTCTACGATATCAACGCGAAGCTTAATCATACCTTCTCGGCTAAAGACAGGGTATACCTGAGTTTGTATGGTGGGCAGGACAGGTTTACAGACAAGCAGGAGTTTGAAGGTGCCAGCCAAAACGAAACGCAGCTTTTCAAGTTACGCTGGGGAAATGGAACTGGTGCCCTGCGTTGGAACCATGTGTTCGGAACAAAATTGTTCAGCAATGTAACACTTATACACAGCCGCTACAGCTTTAGCCAAGGGTCTGAGTTAAGTATAAACCAGGAAAATATCAGCACAAACCGCCAGGTAGCGTATCAATCAAGTATCAGAGACTGGGGAGCCAAAGCCGACTTTGACTTTATAGCCAGCAACAAGCACAGCTTCCGGTTTGGAGGAAGTTATACTTACCACCAGTTTAACCCGGAGTCTGTTACCCTGCAGACAGATACGCTTACCCTGAACTCCAGCTCCTTTTCCCGAATACTGGCATATGAATTCTACACGTATGCCGAAGACCGTATGCAAATAAGTACGCGCTTACAGGCAAGTTTAGGGCTTCATTTCTCCGGTTTTGCTGTGAACGATGCCTTCTATACTTCGCTGCAGCCACGCCTGGCACTAGGCTATACTACTGCTACTGGTGTAAGTATTCGTGCCTCTTATGCCACAATGGCGCAATACCTGCATCTGCTGAGTAATACCTCTACCGGCACACCTACGGATATCTGGGTTCCCGCTACTGATAAAGTGAAACCGCAACGCTCGTGGCAGAGTACGCTTGGGGCAGCGGTAGTGGTTAATCAGCAGTTAGAGCTGACCTCAGATGTCTATTATAAGGAAATGAAGGACGTGGCCGAGTTTAAAAATGGGGCTGATTTTATTTCTGATTTCTTCCGGAGTGGGCCCGAGACAAACTTTGCTAACTTCGTAGCGCCTCCTTACCAGAATCGTATCACGAGCGGGCGGGGCTGGAGCTATGGCACAGAATGGATGTTGCGCAAGCGGCAGGGGAAAACCACCGGCTGGGTTGGCTATACTTTAGCTTGGTCGTGGCGGCAGTTAGACAGCATCAACTTTGGCCAGAAGTACCCTTACACCTACGACAGCCGACACAGTATTTCCGTAGTGGCCAACCACCAGTTCAGTGAAAAGCTAAGTATAGGCGGCAGTTGGGTATACCGCACTGGTTTTGTAACCACCTTGCCGTCTGCCAACTATAAGGCTTATAACGAACCTGTTTATGACCCCTACGGCTCCCATCCCTCTGTCGAAATAGTAGATTATATTGGGGAGCGGAATAACTACAGAATGCCTGCCTACCACCGCCTTGACCTGAGCCTGACGCACACAAAAAAGAAGAAATGGGGCGAGCGCACCTGGAACATATCTGTTTACAATGCCTATAACCGTAAAAACCCCTACTTTTTGCAGCTGAGCCAGCTTAACAGCAGTTCTTCCGGCAATGCTGATCGCAGGTTGTACCAGGTATCGCTGTTTCCGATACTTCCTTCGTTTAGCTATGGCTTTAAATTTTAAGTGAATATGATGAGAAAGCAGATAAGTATTTTGGCACTCCTGTTGAGTGTTTTGTGTAGCTGCGAGACGGTGATAGAGTTGGATTTGCCTGGTCATGAACCAAGGCTGGTCGTCAACTCCGTTATCAACCCAGACAGTGCTTTTGTAGTGGATGTAAGCGCCAGCCAAAGTGCCTTCTCAGCAGGGGCACACCAACCTATAACAAATGCTATGGTACAGGTATACCAGGCGGGGCAGCTCGTCTCCAGCTTACAAAGTATAGGTAACGGAAAGTATACTTCAGATCAGAAGCCACAGCCTTTACAGCACTATACTATGCAGGTAAGTGCCGCAGGTTTTACAACCGTAGACGCTGCTACTTTTGTGCCTGCTAGTCCCATAATCAGGGATTTGAGAGCGGCCAGAGTTGCTCCTGCTGCTGATATGTATGAGGAGACTACGGCTGCTTCTTTCATACTTGCAGACAACCCAGAACAGGATAACTTTTACTACATCCAAGCCTATACGCCGGATACGACTTATGAAGGGAAAGCATATAGGAGATCAGTAAATATGGAGTTTACAGCTCCTTTTGAAGAAGAGTTTACCATGGAAGACCGCTACTTTTTTAGCGATAAGCTGTTTAATGGTAAGTCGGTACCGCTGGAGTTGCACCTGCAAAACTTACCTGCAAACACCACTTACGTGCGTGTGGCACACATCACACCGGAGTACTATCATTATGTGCGAACGCTAGAGAAGCAGTCGTATAAGGATAATTTTTCCACTACACCGGAATCGGTTGCAAACAATATTAAGAACGGGATAGGGATTTTTGCCGGCTACCATGTGGTGACGCTTGCTGTGAAAGTGAAGTAGCTGGCTTTTGGGCTAATGTAAATTAAAAAGCCGCAGACATATCATCTGCGGCTTTTTATACTTTAAAAGGTGCTTACCCAAAAAGGCATTCACCAAACTTTCAACCTATTTAAAGGTGTCTTTACTCTCTACAATCTTCACATCCTTCACGTTCAGCTTATAGTTAGCCACTACATCGTCTTCGGCTAGCACCTCTTGTGGCAACCCTTCTTTTACAAGGTTAGAATAGCTCATCGGCGATGGTGTATTATTTAGCAGTGCCTGCTTTAGCGGCTCTGCTTCGCTATCGTCGGTTACGATAGTGATAAACATGTTTTCTGTCTGCCAGTATTTCTTCACGGCATTATTTACGTCCTCTACCGTCAGATTTGCCAGCAGCCTGTCCATTTCCTCGATGTAATCCTGGCGACCATAGAAGCGGGAGTCCATCAGGAAGCCCAGTTGCTTTTCAGTTGTCTGGATGTATAGCTTCATGTAAGAGCGCAGGAACTTGCGTGTCAGCTCGAACTCCTCCTGTGTCATGCCATTCTTAATCAGGTTATCAACCTCACGAACGGCCAGGCGGAGCGCAAAATGAGCATGCCCTACATCTATACCTTGTAGCTCGGCATACTGCTTCTTCAGGCCTTCGGCAATCTGTACTGGTCTGATCCAAAGAGCAAAGTAATTAGAAGCACGTGGCACGCCTGGGTTTGGCAGCTGGTAAGAACCGCCCTGGTCGTACCACTCAATGTAAGAGTAGTCGCCGTAGTTCATAGAACGGGTTGTACGGATCTTGTCGTACAGTTTACCGTAGCTTTTGCGGTGCTCACCTAAGTATGAATTGGCTACCATCAGCGCAGCAAAATCATCGGCAGAGCGCGTTACGGGCATCGGAGTACCTGTAAAAATGGCAGAGCCAAGGGCATCACTCTTTTTGATGATCTCCACCTGTATACCGTTTGGTTTGTTAGGTTCTCCTGGCTTCGGGATGTTAGGTTTTGCATCAGATAGCTGTGCCACATCAGCCTTCAGTTTGTTCAGGAACTCTGCGCTGTAGTTACCGGCAATACCGATCAGCACATTGTTTTCTGTAAAGTAATTGCGCCAGTGGCTCTTTACATCTTCTAAAGTTATACTTGGCACAGTAGCAGAAGTGCCTTCCACTACATGTTGGTAGTTCGTGCCACGGAACAGCAGGTCTTCCAAAGCTTTCTTGCTGTACTCTTCATCCGAAGAAGCACGAATTACCTGGTCTACAAAGTTCTGCTGGTTCGACTTTACGCGCTTAAAATCCTCCTCGGCAAAAGCTGGGTTCAGCATTAGGCCACGCACGATCGGGTAAAACTGGTCCAGGAAATCCTTGTGAACAGCAAAAGTAAAGGTGGTTACCTCTTTGTCTACATTGGCACCATAATAAGCAGCCCACGGAAAGATTTTATCCTTTATCTGCGAGATGGTCATGTCCTGCGTACCGGACTCTGAAATCATTTGGGCAGTGGCATAGGTAAGACCTTTTTTATCGGCAGGGTCTACCATAGAGCCATTCTTGAACATCAGCTTGATGATGACTTTGTTCGACTCCGGCTGTTTCAGTTCTACCACTTTGCCCGGTCCAAAGGCCTGGTTGGCATCAAAAGGAGCCGCTGTGGCTGTAGTGGTGGTAGCAGTTGCTTGGGTATTTGTTGGCTGTGAGGCCTGCGGCTGCTTGGCGCAAGACGCGGCCAGCAAGGCAACAGGCAGTATATAGGCAGCTATTTTTTTCATGCTCATATCTTATTCAGATTATACTTTGTTTGGCAAGGCCTTACTTAACTGGCGATTTCTCTGCTGGCGCGATGGTACCGACCGTCATGGTAGACGGAATGAAGTACTTCTTCGCCACATGCATCAGGTCCTGCGCTGTAATAGTATCGTACACGCTGTAGATGTTGTTCAGTGACTCCGGATTGCCTGAAAGCCAGATGAAACGTGCCAGTGAGTTGGCAATGGCATCTGGGCTATCCATGCTCATGGCAAAGGAATACTTGATGCGAGATTTCGTTTCCTCAATCTTCTTCGCATCTATTGGCTTTGTCTTGGCCTCGTTCAGGGCCTTCATCAGTTCATCTTTTACATACTGCATATCCTTGGCATCCAACAACGAAGCAGATACAGATATCAGGTTTGGGTCGCGAGAGAACTGTGGGCCACCGCCAATAAAGCGCGCCTTCTGCTCATCTACCACCAGCTTGCGGTACAGCTCAGAGTTCTCAGCGAAAAGGATAGTAGACAAGATGCTCAGTGCAGGCAAGTCTTTGTCTTTATCAGAGAAAGCCGGTCCTTTGAAGCCTAGCGAGAGGTATGGCGGAAAGCCTTCCTGCTTCACGTGTGCATAGCGGGTTTCTGTTTGCTTAGGCTCTGTGGCAATGGTCGGCTTATAGTTACCACGCTTCCATTCGCCGAAGTATTGCTGCGCTAAAGTGTTTACACGCTCCGGTGTTACATCACCTACCACTACAATAGTGGCATATTCCGGACGGTAGAAACGGTCGAAGAAGGTGAGGGAGTAGTCGTACTGGTTTGGCATATCCACCACATCCTCAAAAAAGCCCATGGTAGTGTGCGCGTACGTATGTTTTTTGAAGGCTGTGCTTACCAGCTTCTCATATAGCTGCTGGTACGGGCTGGCGGAGTTCTTAGTATACTCACCTTTTACCGCACCTGCTTCTGTTTTAAAGTCGTGCACGCTGTAGTTCAGGTTCTGGAAACGGTCGGCCTCAATCTCGAACATCTTATCCAGCATCTCTGCGTTACCTGTCATGTGGTACACGGTGCGGTCGATGGAGGTATTGGCGTTGGCTGATGCTCCGATAGCTTTCAGGATATCGCCATAAGCTTCTTTAGAATAGTTGTCGGTGCCCCGGAACATCATGTGCTCGAAGAAGTGCGCGAAGCCAGTTTTTCCTTTCTCTACTTCCTCGCGGGAGCCTGCTCTCACTACAATGTAAAAGGCAGCCAGGCCGGGGCTGTTATAAGGTACCGTTACCACATTCAGGCCATTTGCCAGTTGTTTTTGGTGGATAGGGTAGGGCAGGATTTTGTCTTTCTGGTTGCTTTGCTGCGCCATTGCCGAAGTAAAGGCGAAAGCCAGCAGCAGCAACAGGGCTACTAATCTGTGTCTCATGTGTGCTGTTTTGATTAACGTTAGAATGCTTACAAAAAGCAATTAGCCTCCTAAAGTACGAAATTCGTTACGACAGGGCAAAGACAACAGCAGCTTCTCGACGAAGCAGAAGCTTTTATCTATAAAAAGGAGGGGAGGCAGTATGCTATTATCTGGTAGGTTTTAGCGGGTATAGTCAAAAATGGCTAGCTTAGATATTATGCATTACACAAAGAGAAGCATTTATTCTTTTGCCAATAGTTATTCATAGCTTATTACACGTGCTTTCGTTTCTATTGAAATTTCTGAAAACTTTAAAGTATTGTTAGCCACCCTTATGTATGGCCGGTATATAGTGCAGTATTAAATTATTGTTTAAACAAATATTTAATAGGCATAACTTGTGTCGATGTGGAACTTGATGTAGTTTTGCCACCGTGATAACAAAGGCAGTCTTAAGATATTTTCTTTCTCTGTGTATTCTCCTGCTGAGCGTACATGGGCAAGCCTTTGCTCAGGCGTATCAGCACGATACCGGAAGTGCCTTTCTTACTAACTTCAAAGCGACTCAGCATTTCAGCTTTCGCTACCTTGATCTTGCTCCTGACTTTACTGTTAAGGCCGCAGCAGTTGAAAAAAATCTCAACGCAGAAGCCGCCGACATCGAGGAGGAGGACAAAGAGTACCTTGTATCAGGAAAGCTTTTAGAGTATAGCAAGTACCTCACTGCTGCTTTATATGCGCTTACACTGGCGTATTTCTTCCGCTTCTTCAAAACCAGCTTACTATTCTGTAAGCACATTTCTGACAATTCATCAAAAAGACGTTATCTCATATTCCAGGTATTTAGGATATGATTTAATGCCTCTGTAGGCATCCTTGCAGTAGTTACCACATCATTTACAGTCAGGCCCAGTTTGATATACTAACCTGAACGGTATAATCGCGAACGGCTTTTTTGCGGCTCTCATACTTTTATCATAGGAGATAGTGCATTAAAGTTCATCAGCCATGATATGGTATTTTGATCATTCCAGATGCTTGATCATTTAGTAACTACTACTATTGCTATTGCCTCCCCTTTCTATTTATAGTCTTGCTGCCAGATGCCTACAATACAAGTTTGTTGGGTGCTGACGCACACTGCATTAACACATCCTATTTATATCCTACATCCAATCCATACGTTTTAACGCGCTTACTTATCATGAAGAAAATTCTCATGCTTATGGGCTTGTGTGCCTTGTTATGCCACACAAGCTGCCAATCAGAAAAAGAAGAGAAAGAAGAAGAAACCGAGTTCCTCGTTTCTAGTCCAGTAAAAATGGACACAACTATTACAGAAAATTATGTGAGCCAAATCCAATCCATTCGTCACATCGAACTAAGGGCCCAGGAAAGAGGCTATTTGCAGAAGATCTTTGTAGACGAAGGGCAGTTTGTAAAAGCAGGCCAGCTCATGTTCCAGGTCATGCCCACGCTGTACGAAGCCGAGAAGCAAAAAGCACAGGCGGAGGCCAATTTTGCCCGCATTGAGTACCTCAACACAAAGAGTTTGGCTGACAGCAACATTGTGTCTCCAAACGAATTGGCGATGGCTAAGGCTAAATACGACAAAGCTAAAGCCGAATTATCCCTCGCACAGGTTCACCTACAGTTCACCGAGATCAGAGCCCCTTTTGATGGCATCATCGACCGCTTTCGTGTAAGGCAGGGAAGTCTGGTAGAGGAAGGCGAACTGCTTACAGAGCTTTCAGACAACAGTAAAATGTGGGTATACTATAATGTGCCAGAGGCAGAATACCTCGATTACCAGGCAACTGCCCATGACGACAGCAAGGTAAACGTGCACTTGATGATGGCTAACAACAGAGAGTTTGAGTACCCGGGCGTGGTAGAAACCATAGAAGCCGACTTCGATAACGAAACAGGTAACATTGCCTTCAGAGCCACTTTCCCTAACCCGAAAGGGCTGTTAAGACATGGCGAAACAGGCAATATCCTGATGAGAGTGCCAATTACGAATGCCCTGCTCATACCACAGAAGGCTACTTTTGAGGTGCTGGACAAGAAGTATGTGTACGTGATAGATAAAGAAGGCGTGCTAAGGTCACGAGAGATCAAGATAGCAGCCGAAATGCCCCATATCTATGTAGTACAGGGTGGCCTGGCAGAAAGCGACAGGTTCCTGCTGGAAGGCCTGCGCCTGGTGCGGGAAAATGAAAAAATACACTACAAGTTCGTGGAGCCTACTACTGTCATGTCGCAGCTGGATTTATATGCAGAGTAATCGGGTATCCTAAAAATCGAAAAACATGTTTAGTACGTTTATAAAAAGACCTGTATTTGCTATTGTAATATCGGTCATGATTGTGTTCGTAGGTATATTATCTATCCAGAAATTGCCTATATCACAATTCCCAGACATTGCCCCTACTACCGTAAATATCTTTATCGCCTATCCCGGATCCAGTGCCGATGTACTGGTAAAATCCACGCTGATTACCTTAGAGCAGGCGATTAACGGTGTGGAAGGAATGCGCTACATTGCTACGGATGCCACCAGTGCCGGTGAGGCTACCCTCCGGATTATCTTTGACCCCGGCACGGACCCTAATGATGCGGTGGTCCGGGTGAAGACGCGGGTAGACCAGGTGATGCCACTCCTGCCGGAGTTGGTGCAGCGCGAAGGTGTTGTAATTACCCCTATCCAGCCAAGTATGTTGATGTATGTCAACCTCTACTCTAAGAATGAGAGCATGGATGAGAAGTTCCTCTTCAACTACGCCACTGTTAAAATGATCCCTGAGATACAAAGGATCAAAGGGGTAGCCAGAGCCCAGATACTTGGTAGCCGTAGGTACGCGATGCGTATCTGGTTAAACCCTGACCGCATGCGGGCTTATAGCATTTCAGTAGATGAAGTAATGAAGGCCTTAGGAGAACAAAGTATAATCGGCCGCCCAGGCAGGTTAGGCCAAAGCTCCGGTATAGCCGCTCAGTCGTTGGAGTATGTGCTTACTTATAAAGGCAGGTACAGCGAGCCGGAAGAGTATGAAAGTATCATTATCCGGGCCAATGCAAAAGGCGAAAGCATTCATTTAAAGGATATTGCCAAAGTTGAGTTAGGTAGTGAGTTTTTTGATATTTACTCTAGCCTGGACGGCCACCCATCGGCAGCTATTGTACTGAAGCAGAACTATGGCAGTAATGCCAGTGATGTGATTGCGGATGTAAAAGCGCAGCTCGATGAAATGAAGCCATACTTTCCTCCGGGCATGGACTACAAAATCAGCTATGACGTTTCTCAGTTCCTGGATGCATCCATAGAGCAAGTGGTGCACACGCTGAGAGATGCTTTTATACTTGTTGCCCTCGTCGTTTTCATCTTCCTGGGCGACTGGCGCTCTACCCTGATACCAATTCTGGCTGTGCCAGTATCCTTGGTAGGGGCATTTTTCGTGATTCAGTTCTTCGGGCTTTCCATTAACCTGGTGACGCTCTTCGCTCTTGTGCTGGCCATCGGTATTGTGGTGGATGACGCGATTGTGGTGGTAGAGGCCGTCCATGCTAAAATGGAAGAAAAGCCTTTTATATCTCCTTTCAAAGCGGTTCAGGAGGTTCTTGGTGAAATCAGCGGAGCGATTATCGCTATTACAGCTGTAATGGTTTCGGTGTTCCTGCCGATTTCGTTTATGTCTGGGCCGGTAGGTACTTTTTACCGCCAGTTCTCTATCACGATGGCTAGTTCTATCGTTATTTCGGCCCTTATCGCCCTTACGCTTACGCCGGTGTTGTGCGCTATGCTGTTAAAGAATCATCATGGCAAACCGAAGAGGCGAAACCTGCTAACCCGTGGCCTTGACAGCTTTAACAACGGCTTTGATAAATTAACCGGAAAGTATGTAGGCTTACTGAAGTCAATCGTCAGCAGAAAATGGCTTACCTGGATTATCTTGTTAGCGTTTGGTGCCGGCATAGTATACGAAAACCAGATTCTGCCATCAGGATTTATACCTAACGAAGATCAGGGTACCATCTACGCCATCATCCAGACACCTCCCGGATCTACCCTTGAAAAGACCAACCAGGTGTCTCAAAAGCTGCAGAAGATTTGTGAGGAAATTGACGGCGTAGAATCAGTATCCTCTCTGGCAGGCTACGAGATCATGACGGAAGGTAGGGGCTCTAACGCAGGTACCTGTCTGATTAACCTCAAAAACTGGTCGGACCGTGATCATACGGTGAAAGAGATCATGGAAGAGCTGGAAGAGAAGTCGAAAGGGCTTGGAGCCGTAGTAGAGTTCTTTGAACCACCGGCTATTCCGGGCTTCGGTTCTTCAGGTGGTTTCTCTATGCGTTTGCTGGACAAAAACACGGATACCGACTACCATGAATTTGACAAGATAAATCAGCAGTTCCTGGATAACCTGCGCAAGCGCAAAGAGCTCAAAGGTTTGTTTACCTTCTTTGCAGCCAATTATCCGCAGTATGAGCTGGAAATTGACAACAATCTGGCCATGCAAAAAGGAGTCACCATCGATAACGCGATGGAAAACCTCAACATCATGATTGGTAGTACCTACGAGCAGGGCTTCATTAAATTTGGCCAGTTCTTTAAGGTATACGTTCAGTCGGACCCGCAATTCCGAAGGCTCCCATCTGATGTGATGAAGCTTTACGTTAAAAACGACCAAGGCGAAATGGTGCCATACTCTGCCTTCATGAAGCTTAAAAAGACGCAGGGCCCTAACGAGGTGACACGTTTTAACATGTATAACTCTGCCGCCATCCAAGGGCTTCCGGCCAAAGGCTATACTACGGCAGATGCCATACAGGCTATCCGGGAAGTTGCCAAGGAGACACTGCCAAAAGGATACGACATTGCCTGGGAAGGCCTTTCTTATGACGAGGCAAGCAGAGGCAACGAAGCGCTGTATGTGTTCCTGATTGTAGTGATGTTTGTGTACTTCGTGCTGGCAGCACAGTATGAGAGCTTTATTATTCCGTTGGCGGTGGTGCTTTCGCTGCCGGTTGGGGTGTTCGGTTCGTTTATGTTGCTGAAGCTGATGGGGCTGGAGAATAACATCTATGCACAGGTAGGGCTCATTATGCTGGTTGGTCTATTGGGCAAGAATGCTGTGTTGATTGTAGAGTTTGCCGTGCTGAAGCGACAGCAGGGGGCCTCTATATTTGACGCTGCCATAGAAGGTGCCAGAGTGCGTTTCCGCCCAATCCTGATGACTTCGTTCGCCTTTATTGCAGGTCTGATCCCATTAATTATCGCTACCGGTGCAGGAGCTATTGGTAACAGAACGATTGGTGCCTCTGCCCTTGGGGGTATGCTTTTCGGAACAATATTCGGTGTTATCATCGTGCCCGGATTGTACTACATCTTCGCCAACCTGGCAGATGGCCGTCACCTGATCAAAGATGAAGATGAAGTTCCTTTAACTGAAGATTATGTCCACCATGCTTAAGAAGATCATATATAAATGTTTAGGAGTTGCCTGTCTTTCGTTAACAGTAACGGCTTGTGTAACGCCGTCTGCAGTAGAAAGAACAGCGAATACAACAGTACCTGCGCGTTATAACAACTCGCAGGATTCTACAAACACAGCAACCATCCTCTGGAAGGAATATTTCACTGACTCCAACTTGGTTGCCCTGATTGATACAGCACTGAGTAATAACCAGGAGCTGAATATTACTTTACAGGAAATCGCGATTTCCAGAAATGAAGTCAGAGCCCGGAAAGGTGAGTACCTGCCAACGGTTGGTATAAGAGGTGCAGCCGGTGTAGATAAAGTACCAAGGTACACCAACATAGGTGCCCTGGAAGCCACCACGGAAATAAAGCCGGGAAAAGAGATGCCTGAGCCACTGCCTGATTATATGCTAGGGGCCTATGCTTCCTGGGAGGTGGATATCTGGGGTAAACTGCACAATGCAAAAAGAGCGGCGGTAAGCAGATACCTTTCTTCTGTGGAAGGGCGAAACTTTATGGTGACCAACCTGATTGCCGAAATCGCTAACTCATACTTTGAACTGTTGGCCCTCGACAACCAACTGGCTATTGTCAACCAGAACATCGAGATACAAAGCGACGCCCTCCGGATTGTAAAACTGCAGAAAGAGGCAACCAAGGTTACAGAACTAGCGGTGCGCAGGTTTCAGGCACAGGTATACAGTACCCAAAGCCTGCAGTACAACATTCTGCAGCAGATTACAGAGACTGAGAACCGGATAAACTTTCTGCTGGGCCGTTACCCGCAGCCTATTCTGAGAGACAATGTGGCTTTTGAAACATTGGTACCTGCCACTATTCAAGCCGGACTACCTTCGCAGTTGTTGGCGAACCGCCCGGATATCAAGCAGGCCGAACTGGAGTTAGCAGCATCTAAGCTGGACGTAAAGGCGGCAAAAGCGCAGTTCTACCCTTCTTTAGGCATTTCAGCTGGCATCGGTTATCAAGCGTTTAACCCATCCTACCTGTTACGAACGCCGGAGTCGTTGTTATACTCTTTGGCTGGTGATTTAGTGGCTCCTCTGGTTAACAGAAATGCCATTAAGGCTACTTATAGTAGTGCCAGCGCCAAGCAGATACAGGCTGTCTACAATTACGAACGCACTATTCTGAATGCGTATGTTGAAGTAGCTAATCAGTTAGCGAAAATCCAAAACCTGGAAATAAGCTACGACTTAAAAGCAAAGCAGGTGCAGGCACTTACGCAGTCCATCGACATCTCTAATTACCTGTTCCGGTCTGCACGGGCAGACTACATGGAGGTGCTATTGACGCAGCGTGAGGCACTGGAATCTAAGTTTGAACTGATCGAGACTAAAAAGCAGCAGATGAACGCTGTGGTTAATATCTATCAAGCCTTAGGTGGCGGATGGAAATAAGTAAGCGCTAAGTATAAAGCTAAAAAGGAACGCCCTTCTACAAGCTTGTAGAAGGGCGTTCCTTTTGTAGTGCTTATGTCTGTAATTCTTTATAGAAAGGGGATAAGTAGGGAGCAATCTATAAATGGCGTTCTTGCATATTGAAGCTACCTTTTATTTAAGCCTTACACCCTAAACCTGTATTGTGTGTGGTAAGCAGTTATTGCGGGTTCTTTTACAGCCTTGTGTAAGCGGTAGTGGAGGTCTTCTGCCGAGGCTGGCATCTACGTAGCGTTGGTGGTTGTATCTATTTATAGTTGATAAAAGATGAAATATATCATAGCTAAATTGAAACCTGCATGACTGGCAATGGCACCGATTATAGAACCTGTCTTTTTCTTGCACTGTATAAAAACTAAACTTGTTATGAACATTCCTAAGACCCAAAGTATGGACGGAATAAAGAAGAATTCCCACCTGCCATATATGTAGACAATGCCAAAATGAGCTAGATGGGTTAAGGCAAATTAAAGGCTATCTATTATAGTGGCCTTTTTCTCACCTAAACTTGAGCTGAAACTTGAGTGGACGATTCCTCTAAAAAGCAACTCCTCACCAATTGGGCTAAAGCACATTCCAGTAACAGCAAAAACAATAAAGTAAATCAGCTTATCCTGAGCAGTCAAGTCTGTCGCAATATTATAGGACCTTCCGATATACACGTACCAATTATACAGCGTGTCTGTGTACAAGAGATAGCCCAATGCAAAAATTATTGTGCTAATTGCTACACCTGCCAGGAAAGAATACAGAACCCATGCATAATTCAACGGCTTGGTAATTTCTATCTGTCTTCGTCCTTCTTTAGACAAAAGAACAAAAGGAATAAGAGCGGAAACGGCCATAATAGCACCTATGCAACCATAGTTTCCGGTAAGGTTAGCATTTAAGACCAGCCAAAACCTGGGTACACAAATGGCGACTAACAAAATCAGTCCAAACACCCAGTTGAATGGGAATAATCTATTCCATGTAAACCTAAGCGCAGTATTAACCATTCTTTTAATTATTGCCAGTAAGGCTCTGCTATAAGATGGCGTAGCTAACTTATAGGTCTTGTGTGCGCCCAGTATGGGCACCTGCTACTGAAGGTAGCAAATTATTCCAGAGGGTGCAAGTCCCTTACAGGCGAGTTGGTGAAGCCTGTTAGCAAGCCGCAAGCTGGTTCGTCGTGAGGCGTGCAGTGAAGAAAGCGGGACTGCAAAATCCGGTACTGACGAACAGAAACTGCATAAGAGGCAGGAAGTCGTGGGTAAGCAAGCACCCCTTTGCAACGCCCCTGGCCAACAAACGACTTTGTGTAGATGCAGCAGGAATCGGAGGAAGGAAGGTGCTCTTACCTGGGGAGGTCTCCCGGTGTCGTGCACGCAGGGAGAAGTCAGCAGAAGCCATAGTAGTCATTTGGAAACGAGCCGTAAGTGCTACGGAGGTCTCACAGGGTGACGAAGGGCTGAACGTTAAGTTGCCCTAAATTCGGCAAGGAGGCCCGGCCAGCCTTGCCTTAAGCGGGGCAGAGATTACAGTACAAGTAGCAGCAACAGATGATCGAGAAGGTACTCCACCGGGGCAACATGCTCAAGGCATACACGCACGTGCTGGCCAACAAAGGTTCGGCTGGCGTGGACGGTATGCGGTTAGAGGAGCTGGCTTTGCACCTGAAACAAAACAGGGACGCCATCGCCACCGCCATCTGCAACGGCAGGTACCTGCCTCAACCCATCCTGGGGGTAGAGATACCCAAGGGCAACGGCAAGAGTCGCCTGCTGGGCATTCCCACCGTCACCGATCGGGTGCTGCAACAGGCGGCTAACCAGGTGCTAAGCCCGCTCTTCGAACTCGAGTTCAGGGAGCACAGCTACGGCTTCCGCCCCAACCGCAACGCCCACCAGGCAGTGCGGCAGGCACACAGGCACATCCACGAGGGTTATCAGCACATCGTTGACATAGACCTGAAAAGCTTCTTTGACGAAGTGGACCACTGCCTGCTGCTGCAACTGCTTTACCGAAAGGTAAAATGCCCCCTCACCCTGCGCCTGATTCGCAAATGGCTACGGGCTCCCATCCTCATCAAGGGGAGACTTGTCAAGCGTCGGAAAGGCGTACCGCAGGGCAGTCCGCTTAGCCCGTTGCTCTCCAACATCATGCTTCATGAGCTGGATAAGGAACTAG